>JANXXF010000333.1 GCA_025350775.1 Actinomycetes bacterium | reverse complement strand
GTCGAAGTGGACGTGCGCGTCGATCCCGCCGGGGATCACATAGGTGCCCGTGGCGTCGATGGTCGAGCGGCTCTCGAGCGGGAGCGTGCCGCGCGCGGCGAGCACCGCCACCTTGCCGTCGAGGACGCCGACATCCAGCGGGAGCGTCGCCGTCGGCGACACGACGAGGCCGCCACGGATCGTCAGATCGAGCATCGCACTTCCCCCTCTCGTTTCGGCTGCCGGTCAGGGCACGTCTCAGCGCGCAGCGTATCCCGCCGACCGTGCTACCGTCGCGCCATGCCCAAGCTCGCGATCATCACGTCGATCGGCGAGGAGCGCCCGCTCCTCTGCGCCCCCGAGGATTCCGTGAACGAGGTGCTGCGCGTCGAGTTGCGCGTGCCCGGCTTCGCGCGCAACCCGTACGACCGCTTCCTCGTTGCGCTCGCGCACATCGACGCGGCCGAGCGGGCCATCGGCCTGGGCTGCGACGCGATCTTCCTCGACACGTTTGCCGACTACGGCCTCGCGGAGATGCGCTCCGCCGTGCCGATCCCGGTGATCGGCGCCGGCGAGGCGGGCATCCGCACCGCGTCGGCCGACGGCACGCGCGACTTTGCAATCGTCACGGTGTGGCCGCAGTCGATGCACTTCCTCTACGAGGAGCGGCTTGCCAACACCCCCGGCGGCGACCGCTGCAAGCGCGTCGAGCACGTCCTGCCCGAGCTCGAGCTGGCGAAGGCCGGCACCGACGCCTTCATCAAGAACCGCATGGTGCGCCAGGAGAGCGCCGTCATCGAGATGCTCGCGGCGGCCGTGCAGCGCGTCGCCGACGAGGAGGGCGTCTCGACGATCCTGCTCGGCTGCACCTGCATGGCGCCGGTCGGGCCGCAGATCCAGGAGCGCGTCCGCGGCATCGAGGTGGTCGAGGGCCAGCGCAACGGGCTCGCCGCCAGCTGGGCGACGATGGCGGCGCCGCAGGGTGAGGTCAACCTCAGCCCGCGCCGCGGCACGGTGCCGCTGATCGTGGACGCCTGGCTCGACCACGGCATCGTCCCGGAGTTCCGCGCCGACGAGTGCGAGGTCTGCATCTCGCTCGCCTCGCCCGCGGAGATCGCGGCCTCGATCGCGTAAGGGGAAGGGCGAAGGGGTCACGCGGGGCGGTCGCCGGCGTCGGCTCCGGGCTACGGGAACCCCGCCTGGGGCGGCGACTCCCTCTCGGCCCAGTACGACCTGTGCATGGCGAAGGGCTAGTTCACGGGGGCCAGAGACGGCGCCGCCGGCGTCGACTGCGACACGCACATCGCACAGGGCGATCTCCTGCCCTGACGTTGTGAGGCGGCGGGGGTGAGATTCGAACTCACGGACGAGTTGCCCCGTCAGCGGTTTTCAAGACCGCCCCGATCGACCGCTCCGGCACCCCGCCGCGCCGACGGATCGTAGTGCCCGCGGCGCGTCCGCGGCGCCTCGACCCTCCGCTGCCTCGGCTGCTGCGATCGTTTGTGTCCTCACCCACTCGGGTACTGCAGTTGGAGTTGCCGGACGTGAGCTCTGGCAGGGCGATCAATTCGAGGGCGGAGGTGCGGTATGCGAGTTCGGGGATCTCTGCACAGCCGGCGGCTGCAGCGAGTCGGAGGACAGGTGACGAGTAGCGGCGGCTTCGAGGGTCTCGCGCGAGCGGGGTTTGCTGCTCGTGGGCTGATCTACGGCATCATCGGGCTGCTTGCGATCAAGCTGGCGCTGGGCGCGGGCGGAGAGGCGACGAACCAGCAGGGCGCGCTGCAGACGGTGGCACACCAGCCCCTCGGCAAGGTGCTGCTGACCCTGGTCGCCATCGGGCTCGGCGGCTACGCGCTCTGGCGGTTCGTGCATGCCGCGCTCGGCCACGGCCCCGAGAGCAGCGACAACAAATTCGACCGCTTAGCCGCATTTGCGAGCGGGGTCGTCTATGCAGGGCTGTGCGCAGTCGCCGTCAAGATGCTCGCCTCCGGCGTTGAAGGGAGCGCCGGATCGGGCAATCCGAAGACCGTCGCCGCCGGCGTCTTCGGCTGGCCCGCCGGGAGGTGGCTCGTGGCAATTGCGGGGGCGGTCATGATCGGTATCGGTCTCTATCAGGGCTACCGCGGGATTTCGCGGGACTTTCTGAACGACTCCAAGACCGGTGAGATGCGGCCCGCAGTACGGCGGTGGATCGCGAGAATCGGGACGTTCGGACACCTGTCGCGCATGGTCGTCTTCGGCATGGTCGGCATCTTCCTGATCAAGGCTGCGGTGGACTACAACCCGAGCTCTGCGGTCGGGCTCGACGGTGTCCTCGCCAAGCTCGCCAGCAGTTCGTACGGGCCGGTGGTGCTCGGCGTCGTCGCAGCCGGGCTGATCGCGTTCGGAATCTATTCGCTCAGCGACGCCAGGTATCGAAGAATCTAGCGCCCACCCGAGTCCTATCGTGGGGGCGCCGGGCTCGCAGGGGGCGCCGGGCTCGCAGCGGACGCCGGGCTCGCAGCGGGCGGCGTACTCGCAGCGACGGCCGCGACCGTTTCGGCCGTGACCCCGAACCGCAGTACCCGCCCGCCGAAGGCAATGACACAGACGGCGAACCAGGCCGAGCCCAGCGCGGCACCCGCTATCACGTCGGTGAGCCAGTGGACACCGAGGAGGACGCGGCTGCTGGCCACGCCGATGGTCAGTGCGACGGCGCCGGCTGCCAGCCCCGCGCGCACCGTCGGCCCCCGTCCTCGGCCGAACAGCAGGGCGACGGCTGCATAGAGCGCCGCCGCAGACGAGGTGTGGCCGCTCGGGAACGAAGGCCCGAGGTGGGCGGCGAGCGGGTTCAAGTCCGGCCGGACGCGGTGGACGACCTGCTTGACCGCGAGGGTTAGCAGGCCGTTGCCGCCGAGCACGACGATGAGGAAGGGCACGAGCCAGCGATTTCTCGTCCGCGTGACCTCTACGGCAGCGACGACGAGCCCCACTGCGACGACCACGTACGTCGAGCCGAGGCTGGTGATCACGTTGATGATGTGGTCGGTCCAGCGGGAGGCGTGCTGGTGGCCCCAGTTCGCGACGCTGCGATCGAGCCGCGCCAGCGTCGGGTTGGTGCGCACGATGAACGCAAGCACGCCGAGCAGAATTCCGCTGCCGATGATGAGCAGGAGCGCCGCTAGCAGAGTCAGTCCCGTCGCTGTGCCGGGATCAAGCTTCGTCAGCAGCACTCGACGGAGGCGCGGGTGCTCTGCCACCACCGCTCCCACCTGGCGCGCCGCCGCTTCGGACGCTGGCAGCGCGCCACGTCGAGAGTGGGCATAGCTGATGAGACCTGCGAGTGCACCGCCGAGGAGCGAGACGACTGTGAGGACAAGAAGGGGCATTTCCACTCCTGTTGTTTGACGCTCTCGATCTCTATGTTTACCCACGACTTCATTCCGGGTAAACGCGGCACATGGACCCTGTAGCACCATTTCAGCCTCTGCACGTGGCGGCCTCTGCCGTCGCGCGACCGGAGGCTGATTCGGATCTGGCTTTTCTCGAGGCGCGGCCCGGGGGCGTCGCCGAACGAGTAGGACTTTCCTTCGGTCAGTGGCACCCGGCGGCCGCCTTCGTTTCCCTGGTGGTGGCCGGCTGGCTGCTCGCCGTGGGGTTGACCGTCGGCGTCGGGTTCCTGCTGACCAAGGTGCTGCTCTCCAGCGGCCGCCTGAACCGTACCGACAACCGAGTCGAATCCTGGCTGGCAGGGCACCGCTCCGCGACAGGCGACGACGCTTCCGTCATCGGCTCGATCATCTCCGGCGGCGTCGGTATCCCGATCGCGGTAGGCGTTGTGTGCCTCGCGTTCGCTCTCCGCCGGCACTGGCGCGGTGCGGCCTTTCTGCTTTCGGCGATCCTGATCGAGGTGTCTGCCTATCGCGTCACCACGCTGCTCGTCCATCGCCCCCGCCCCGCTGTCAAGCGGATGGAGAGCTTGCCGGTGAACGCGAGTTTCCCGTCCGGGCATACGGCGGCCTCGGTCGCGGTCTACATCTCCATTGCTCTGCTCCTGACGGGTGTACTCATGAGAGCGCCGATCAACCGCCGCTGGCTACGCATGGTCATCTGGATCGTGGCCGTCGGGATACCCATGTTCGTCGTCTTCTCGCGGCTGTACCGCGGCATGCACCATCCACTCGACGTGGTGGGCGGAGCGATCCTCGGCGCCACGGCGCTGCTGGTCGCCCTGTTCGCCGCGCGTGTCGCTGGTGTCGTCGCGCAGCGTCGCGATATGCGAAGCGCCGCGCTGGCACACCACTGGTGAAAGGGACTCTGTGAAAACGATCGCTGTCGTCGCGCACGCAGGCAAGACAGTTGGCGGCGGGTTGCCGGAGTTGCGCCGCGTGCTCGAGCAGGAAGGGATCGTCCAGCCGCTCTGGTTCGAGGTGGCGAAAAGCCGCTATGCGCCGAAGCAGGTGAAGCGCGCGCTCGCCAAGGGAGCGGACATCATCATCGCCTGGGGCGGCGACGGGATGATGCAGCAGTGCATCGACACGCTCACTGGCTCGAAGCGGAAGGCGACTCTCGTAATCGTCCCTGCGGGGACGGCGAACCTCCTGGCCGGCAACCTTGGCATACCCCAGGACATCGCCGAGGCGGTGCGCATCGGGCTCCACGGTGACCGGCGCAAGCTCGATGTCGGGCGGCTCAACGGCGAGCACTTCGCCGTGATGGCAGGTGCCGGCGTCGACGCGCGCATGATCGACGCTGCCGATGGCTCGCTGAAAGATAGGCTCGGGCGTCTCGCCTACGTCTTGACCGGTGCGACGGCCCTGCGGGCGAAGCCCTTCACTGCGTGCATCGAGGTGGACGGCGCCCCCTGGTACAAGGGCACCGCGAGCTGTGTCCTGATCGGCAACGTAGGCAATCTGTTCGGCGGGATCCAGGCGTTCGAGGGCGCAAAGCCCGACGACGGCCTGCTCGAGCTGGGCGTAGTCACGGCGGACGGGCCTGTCGAGTGGACGCGCACGCTCGTCCGCACCGTGGCTGGGACGGCCACCGACTCTCCGTTCGTGCGCACGACGAAGGCGCGCTCGCTGACGATCAGGTTCGACCGCCCGGTGCCATACGAGCTCGATGGCGGCGCGCGCACCAAGGTCAAGGAGTTGCGCATCAAGGTCAAGCCGAAGGCAGTGACCGTGGCGGTGCCGATGCCGGACGACAGCGCGGCCGTGGCGGAGAGCGCGGCGGTGCCGGGGACGGTGCCAGCGCCGGCGCCAGCACTGGCGCCAGCGCCAGCGCCAGCGATCGAGAATGGTACGGCGCCCCATGAACACCCGTTCCACGAGCTACCGTCGCGCGAGCTACCCGTCGTAGAGGCGCCCCTGCAGCGAGCCGGCGATGCGTCGGCTGCGGCGGGAGACGCCGGGGAGCTTGACGAGCCGGTGGCTGAGCGGGTCGCCCCGACTCAGGCGGTCTAGCTGCTCGTCGGCAATCGGACGCCACAGCTCGTCGATCACGCGCTGGGGTGCGCCGTCGACCCGCTCCCTGGGTGGCTCCAGGTGTTCGGCCCAGAGGCGTAGCCGGGTATCGCGCGCCAGCCGCTCGTCGAGCGTCACGACGTTGACCTCGGTGTCGTTGAACAGCGAGTGCTCGTTCAGGTTCGCCGAGCCGAGCGTCAGCCAGCGATCGTCGACGATGCCGATCTTGGCGTGTACGTAGATGAGGTCGCGCATCTGCCCGTGCCGCGCATAGATCGCGCACGCGAGGAACCTCTTGTCGCCAGCATCGGCCTCGATCAGGGCGGCCACCTGGCCGCGCGAGACATCCGCTCCGTCGTTGGCGCGTGCCGGGAGCAGGACGACCAGCCGGAAGTCGTCGCGGGGCGGGTTGCGGAGCTTGTCAGCCAGGATCTCGACGATCTCCGGCGACCAGAGGAACTGGTTCTCCAGGTAGATGAACCGCTCGGCGGCGCGCAGAGCGCCCGTGTACGTCTCGAGGATCGAGAACTCGCCTCGGGGAAGATGTTGCTTGTACACGTGCTCGGGGATCGTCCGCGCGAGCTGCAGCTGGACGTCTCCGGCGGCTGGCTGTACCCCCGTCGGGGGCAGCTCCTCCTCTGCCGGCCCGCGCCAGCGCAACCGGAAGTGCTCTGCCACGGCGGCGACGCCAGGTCCCTCGATGCGCACAGTGGCGTCGTGCCAGCCGAATTTGCCGCGCGCCTGGTGTCGCGCGGTATCGAACTTGTCTCCCCCGTCCAGCGTGAGGTCGATGCCGCCGACGAAGGCCACACGGTCGTCGATGACAATGGTTTTCTCGTGATGGCAGTGCAGGAGGCGCACGCATGAATCGAGTCTGCAGTCGATTCTGTTACGCCGAGAGAACCGCTCGAGCATCGTCCGGACTTCGGAGCGCGAGGGGCTGAAGAGGGGCAGCGGGGCCCCGCGCCACACCACCACCCGCACGGGAATCCGCTCGGCGAGCTCGGCCAGCAGGTTACGGAGAATGGTGGGCTCATGGCCGCGTGTCAGGTCGAGCTCGGGGGAGAAGAACCAGCCCGTCAGATGGACGTGGGAGCGGGCTTTCGCGAGCTCTGCCGCGATCGCCGGCAGCGCTTCCACACCGTCGATCAGCACCTCCACCAGATTTCCCTCGTTGGGCGGTGTGGCGCCCTTCGCGTAGCCGAGATCGGTCGCGTCCAGCGCGTGCTCCCAACCAATCTTTCGGAGGCGCCGCCGGTGGTGATTGCTCACCGACGCATCGATCCGGCCGGCCACGGCGTGGCTGGCTGCGGCTAGCGAGTCACGCTTCGTCACAGCGGGAGAATCCGGTGAACGATCCGACGAGCGGCGCAAGTAGCGGCGGAGCGGTTTTCAAGGCCGCCCCCGCGGCTGCTCGGTTGAGGTTGACCTGCGGCCCCGGATGGTGAAAACTCGCGCCATGCGCACCACTCTCTACGCCAACGCCACCGTCATCGACGGCGAGCACGACGAGGCGCGCGAGCGCTGGAGCGTTCTCGTCGAGGGCGAGCGGATCGCCGCCGTGGGGCCGGTGGACTCGCTGCCCGCACCCGCCGGCGCCCGCGTCGTCGACTGCACCGGCCGTACCGTGATTCCGGGCCTGATCGACTGCCACTTTCACGGCGCGTACCAGGCGGTGACGTGCTGGGAGGACTACGACCTGCGCCGCTCGATCGAGCACGCCACGCTGCTCGCCGCCCGTAACGCGCAGACGCTGCTGGAGGCGGGCTTCACCAGCGCGCGCGACGTGGGCACGCGCGGCCTGATCGCCATCGCGCTGCGCGACATGATCGACGCGGGCGTCATCCTCGGCCCGCGGCTCTCGCCGGGCGGGCGCATCATCTCGTCCACGGGCGGACTCGCCGACGGCTTTGGCCACTGGGTCGAGAACCGCGCCTCGCTCGGGCACGTCGTCGATGGAGTGGAGGCCGTGGTCAAGGCCGTGCGGGAGCAGGTCAAGTACGGCGCCACCAACATCAAGCTGGAGGCGAGCGGCACCGGCATCTCGCCGTACTCGGACTCGCGCAAGCAGACGATGTCGACCGAGGAGCTGGCCGCCGCGGTGAAGGAGGCGCACCGCAACAACGTGCGCGTCGCCTGCCACGCACAGGCCACCGAGGGCATCAAGAACGCGGCCCGCGCCGGCGTCGACACGATCGAGCACGGCTCGTTCCTCGACGAGGAAGGTGCCGACCTGATGCTCGAGCACGGCACCATCCTCGTCCCCACGATCTCGGTGATCTGGCTGTATGTCAACGAGGGCCCGAACGTCGGCGTGCCGCAGTGGATCGTCGACAAGTTCGCAGGCGACCTTGCCGAGCACCGGCAGAGCGTGGAGATGGCGCTCGACCGGGGCATCCCGATGGCGGTCGGCAGCGACTCCGGCCACAGCTTCAACCCGCAGTCGATCATCGCCATCGAGCTCGAGCTGATGGTCGAGTGGGGCTTCACGCCGATGCACGCGATCAAGGCGGGCACGTCGATCGCCGCGCGCGCGATCGGCCGTGAGGCCCACGTCGGCCGGCTTGCGCCAGGTCTCTTCGCCGACCTGCTCGTGCTCGACGGCAACCCGCTCGAGTCGATGAAGGTGCTGCGCGCGCCCGGCGGGATCCGCCGCGTGGTCAAGGGCGGCCGCCTGGTTGCCGGGGCAGAGTGCCCCCGTGTGGAGGAGATCGAGCTGGGCTTCGATGTCGCGCCCGAGGGGGCGACGGGAGGCGTCGGCGTCGGCGAGGACGGCGCCCCCGACCGGCCGTGCTGCCTCCAGACCTCCGACGAGCTGGGGCAGTAGGCAGCAGGGGCGGGTGACTGCCGCCGCCCCGCCACGTCGCCCGGCCCCGGCGGCGCCCCCGCCACGTCGCCCGGCCCCGGCGCCGCGGCGTCCGCCCCGTAGCGGCGCTAGGCGTCGAGCGGGGCGACCTCGAAGGTCGCTTCGATCTCGACGGGGATGTCGGCGTACAGCTCGGCGGCGCCGATCGCGGCGCGCGTGTGCCGCCCGCTCTCGCCGAAGATCTCGACCATCAGGTCGCTGAAGCCGTGCAGCACGTCCGACGGCGTATTGAAGCCCGGCGCGCAGTTGACGAACCCCTGGACGCGCACGACGCGCGTCACCGGGTCGAGGCTGCCGAGGTAGCGCCGCAACGTGCTGAGGACGCAGAGGCCGGTGAGCCGGGCCGCCGCGTAGCCCTGCGCGATCGTCAGGTCGCGGCCGAGCTTGCCCGTGACGAGCGGCACGTTGCCAGGGCCTAACGGGCCATGGCCGCTCATGAAGACGAGGTTGCCGCTACGGAGGGCGCGGACACGGTTCGCCTCGTCGGCGAAGGGCGGCGGCAGCTCGATGCCGAGCGCGCGCAGGCGGGTCTCGGGTGTCATGCGCCGGGCTCGATGACCCGGGGCGCGCCGTAGGCCCACAGCGCCTCGGGCACGTTGACCGAGCCGTCCGGCTGCTGGTGGTTCTCCAGCACTGCCATCACCGCGCGCCCCGTGACCGCCGTGCCGTTGAGCGTGTGCAGCGGCTCGACGCCCTTCTCGCCGCGGAAGCGGATGCCCAGGCGGCGCGCCTGGAAGTCGGTGGTGTTCGACGCGGAGGTGACCTCGCGGTAGCGGTTCTGCGCCGGGAACCACGCCTCGCAGTCGACCTTCTTGGCGGCCGACGCGCCCAGGTCGCCCGCCGCGGTGAGGATCACGCGGTACGGCAGCTCGAGCGCCTGCAGTAGCTCCTCCTCGTTGGCGAGCACGGCGTTGTGCTCGGCGTACGACTCCTCGGGGCGGCAGAAGACGAACATCTCGATCTTGTCGAACTGGTGCAGCCGGAACATGCCGCGCGTGTCCTTGCCCGCGGCGCCCGCCTCGCGGCGGAAGCACGTCGACCAGCCGGAGTAGCGCGCGGGCAGCTCGTCGGCGGACAGGATCTCGCCCATGTGGATGCCGGCCAGCGCGACCTCGGAGGTGCCGGTGAGGTACAGCTCGTCGGCCTCGAGCTTGTAGAGGTTCGCGGCGTCGGTGGGGAGGAAGCCGGTGCCGTACATCGCCTCCTCGCGCACGAGCACGGGCGGCAGCACCGGGGTGTAGCCCTTACCGGCGAGCCTGGAGATGGCCAGCTGGAACACAGCGAGCTGGAGCAGGGCGGCTGCGCCCATCGTGTAGCCGAAACGGGCCCCGGAGAGGCGGGCGGCGCGCTCCATGTCGAAGCGACCGAGCGCGGTGTGCTCCTTCGGCGCGGCGATCTGGGGGATCGTCCCCACCTCGCGCAGCACGACGAAGTCGTCCTCGCCGCCGTTGGGCGCGGAGAGGTGCGGCAGGTTCGGCACGAAGTCGAGCAGCCGGTCGCGCTCGGCCTCGGCGGCGGCGAGCCGTGCTTCGAGCTCCTGCAGCTCGGCCTTGATCACCGTCAGCTCCTCGAGCTGCTCCGGGGTCGGCTTGCCCTTCAGCTTCGCGCGGCCGCGCAGCGTGTCGACGCCGGGCACGAGCGCGCGCCAGGACTCGTCGGCGGCGAGCAGCGCGTCGAACGCGGCTGCGGCTCCCTTGCGGGCGAGCGCAGCGCGGGTGCCGGTGGGGTCGTTGCGGGCGGCCTTGAGGTCGATCATGGTGAGTGAAGCCTAGTCGCCGCGGGGGGAGATCGGCGTCCGTGGCGCGGCCATCGCCCGGACGGTACCTCATGCGTGTGGCGCCCGAGTGTCCCGCACGGGCATGTCCGCTCGCCGACGCCGGGGAGGCCGATTCCGGGGCCATTGCCGAACTTACCGCCCCGGGCGCTCTGGGCGGTAAGTTCGCCGACCCCGCCCGCAGGCGGGTGCCCGTGCCGTGGGTGCCGCCACGACGTTGCCCCGGCGTGCTCTCCGGCGATAGCGTCGTGGCCATGGCCCTGACGAAGACCGCCCGCTCCGACTTCGTGCAGCTCTCCCGGCTGCGGATGCACGTCCTCGACTGGCCCGCCGCCCCCGCCGCCCCCGCCGCCCCCGCCGCCCCCGCCGAGCCGCCCGTCGTCCCGCTCCATCCCAACCGCACAAACGCCTGCGTGTGGGACTTCGTCGTCGAGCACTCGACCCTGCCCAACCGCTGGCTCGCCCCCGACCAGCGCGGCCATGGCCTCTCCGAGTACCCCGCCGCCGGCTACCAGCTCGACGACTACGTCACCGACACCGTCGAACTGCTCGACGCCCTCGACGTTCCCGAGGCGCACTTCGTGGCGGCCGCGACCGGCGGCACTATCGCCTTGCTCCTCGCCTCGCAGCACCCGGAGCGGGTGCGCACGCTCACCGTCGTCGACCCGGGCCTCTCGCTCGACCCCGAGATCAGCCACAAGGTGCGCGACCAGATGAAGGCCGAGTTCCGCTTCCCTTCGCTCGCCGACGCGCGCTCGAAGATGCCCTTCTCGGCCCACTGGTCGGAGGAGCTGAAGGAGCACTACGCCCGGCACTCGTTCGCCCCGGTGGGCGGCGGCGACCGCGCTGACGGCGGCGGCGACGAGGCCGACCACCGCGTCAGCCAGGACAACCCGCAGGCGCTCGCCGCCGCGGTCGACGCGTTCGTTCGCGTCGCTCCCTAGTGCGTCTCTTCCCCGCCTGACACGTTCATCGCCTCGCCCGTGACGTACGCCGCCTGCGCGCTCGCGAGCCACGCACACGCCTGCGCGATGTCCTCCGGCAGGCCGGGGCGGCCCAGCGGGATCCGCGACGTCATCGCCGCCAGGTACTCGTCCTCGGTCAGGCCGAGGGCCTTCGAGAAGAAGTCGTTCTGCCATGCGCCGAGGCCGGTCGTCACGTGGTTCGGGCAGATCGCGTTGACGGTGATGCCGTGCGCGCCCAGCTCGATCGCAACCGAGCGCGTGAACCCGATCACGCGGCCGCCGCGACCCTATCGGCCGCGCGCCAGCACGGCCTCGATCAGCTGGGCCACGCCGTCCTCGTCGACCGAGGGGCACACCCAGTCGGCGATCGCCTTCAGCACCGGAGTGGCATTGTCGACCGCCACCCCGAAGCCGGCCCACTCCAGCAGCTCGATGTCGTTCTCGCCGTCACCGCAGCCGACCGTGGTCTCGCGCGTGAAGCCGAGCCTGTCGGCGGCGAACTGCAACCCCGACCCCTTCGTGACGTGCAGGTCGGAGAACTCAAGGAAGATCGGCAGCGACCGCGCGACGTGGAGGCGGCCGGCGAACAGCGCCTTCATCTCCACCTCGAGCGCCTCGATCCGCTCCTCCGTGTCCACCACGACGAGCTTCGTCGGCCGCTCGGCGAGCCAGTCGAGCAGCGGCCCGGTGGTGTGCACGGGGATCCGCTGGAAGCGCGAGTAGCGCTCGGACTGCACGGTCTCGCGCTCGACGTAGAGGTTGTCGTCGACGTAGCAGTTGAGCGAGAAGCCACGCTCCTCGACGGCCGCGATCACCTCGCGGGCGAGAGCGAGCGGCACCGGCTCGTGCAGCAGCGTCTCGGAGGTGAGGGGGTCGGCGACCCAGGCGCCCTGGTAGCAGACGAGCGGCGCCTCGATGCCCGCCTCCAGCGCGTACGGCAGCGCCGAGCGGAACATGCGGCCGGTCACGATCAGGACGTGGATGCCCGCCTCACGGGCCGCCGCGATCGCGGCGAGCGTACGTGGCCGCCAGACGACGTCACCGGGCAGCAGAGTACGGTCGAGGTCGCAGGCGATCGCCTGGACGCGCGACGGGAAGTCGGCCGGGAGGATCAGCCGCCGGACGTCGCCTGGACGACGTATGCCGCGACGTTCTGGATCTGCGCGTCGGAGAGGTTGCCCTTGAACGGGGGCATCCCGCCCATGCCGTTGGTGACGCGGTTGAGCACCAGGGCGAGGCTCGGCTTTGCCGTGTCGAGGACGGGGCCGACGGCGCCGCTGGAGCCCGCGTCCTTCAACGTGTGGCAGGCCGAGCAGCCTGCGCTCAGGAAGACCGCCTTGCCAGCGACGGGGTCACCCTTGGCGGTGGCGGCGGCTGTGGTGGTCGCGGCGGCAGTCGTCGCGGCCGGGGCGGTGGTGGTGGTGGCGGCAGTCGTAGTCGCGGTGGCCGGTGCTGGCTGCGCCTTGCCCTCGACCGTCTTGGGCAGCGGCGATACCGTCTTGCCGGAGTAATTCCCGCAACCCGCGACCAGCAGAGCGACGGCGGCGATGGCGGGGACGGCGATGAGTCCGAAGCGCATAACGGATGGGAGTGTAATCAAGCCGTCGTACGGCGTGCGCGGCGAACTGCCTCCCAGGCCATCAGCGGCGCGGTCAGCAGCACACCGAACGCCAGGACGTGCACGGGCGAGTCGTTGACCAGTAGCGAGACGGCGATCGCGACGAGAAAGGCATCGAGCGTGGGGGAGCGGCGCCTGCGCGTCGCGGCGAAGGCGAGGCCGACGAGCGACCACACGGCGGCGATCACGAGCCAAGTGTCGTGGACGACCTTGAGGATGGACACGTGGAGGCGCTCGCCGATGTCGGCGACGATCGTGGCAGGCCCGCCGCCGGCCGCCGTCGTGACGTGGCTCGACCCGCCGGTGAGCGCGTCGAGCCCGACGAGCGCCCCGCCGAGTGCGACCGCCGCCACCACCACCAGGATCGCTGTCCGCACGTCGATCCGCCGCCCGCGCAGGCGCAACGCGAGCACCAGGTAGCCGACGAGCAGCACGAGCACGCCACCGCCGTCGGCGCCGGTGCGCGAGAGCCCGACCGTCGCGAGCGCGAGCAGCGCGATCGGCGCCAGCCAGCGCAGGCCGAGCAGTGCCGCGGGCAGGAATGTCGCTACCAGCAGCAGCGTCTCCATCGCGTTCGTCATCCCGAAGAAGCGGCCACCCGAGCCCGGCTGCGGCCCCAGCGCGGAGAGGCCCGCCGCCTCGGGGCTGGCCGCCAGGGTGACGAGGAAGAAGCCCAGCACCACGAGCAGGCCGGCAGCGAGCCGTCGCGGGCCGGCGAGCAGCCGGCCGGCTGCCAGCGCCCCCAGCGGGGCCGCCAGCGAGAGCGCGAGCAGCTGCTCGCCGGGGCCGCCGACCCCTGCGAGTGAGAGCGCCAGCGACGTGGTCAGCGTCACCGGCGCGACGAGCAGTGAGCCGCGCGCCAGCCACGGCGAGCGCACGAGCCATGCCAGTCCCGCCAGGAAGAGCGTGGCGGCGGTGAGGGCGAGAAACCCGCCATAGCTCGCGTCCCGGGCGGCGGCGATGCGGGCGTCGAGCCGGGCGAGGCGGGCCGGCGCGTCGGCGGCGGGCGACGATGTGATCCGTGGCGGCTGCCGCTGCGCCAGCGCGACGGCGGTGGGCGCGACATCGGCGATCGCGACGAGGCCGGGGATGCGCGTGGACGGTGAGCGCAGCATCCCGCGGTAGCCGCCGCCAACGATGGCGATCGGGTAGCGGCGGGCGTTGGGGCGGCGGCCCGGCGGCGGCAGCTCGACGTAGATCGTGATGGCGCCGGCCCCCGCGGCGGGCGCTGCGGCGAGCGCGATCAGCGGCGCCCCCGCCGGGCTGCCACCCAGCACGGAGTTGCGGGTTCGCCCGCGCACGAGCGCGGCCAGAGCGCTCTCGCGCGAGACGTGCGCGCCCGCGCCCGCCACCAGCAAGCCGACCGCACCCACCCGGGCGAGCCGGGCGACGTCCACCCGCGGCACGACGACGACGGCGACGGTGATCGTGGGCGGCGGCGGCGGCGCGGGCGCAGGCGCGGGCGCGGGCGCTGGCGCTGGCGCAGCGGCAGCGGCGCCAGCCAGGGCCGGCGTGACCACCGCGCCGAGGACGAGGAGTCCCCCGGCTACAATCCAGCTCGACCCTCTAGGTCCCAAGGGAGCCATTCTGATGAAGCGCAAGCCGTTCGGCCGCGATACGAAGCTTTCCCTCCGCATGCTGCTTGCCGGCGGCACCCTCGGCCTGCTGTACGTCGTCTTCGCCGTGGTGCTGTTCAACGTGCTGAATGTGGGCCTCGCTCCGATGTTGATCATCGTGGTCGGGATCGCGCTCTTCCAGTACTACACCTCGGACAAGCTGGCGCTCGCCGCGTCCGGCGCCAAGATCGTCACGGCCGAGCAGGAGCCCGAGCTGCACGCGATGGTCGAGCGGCTCTGCGCGATGTCCGACCTGCCGAAGCCGCGCATCGCCGTGATCGAGTCCGACGTCCCCAACGCGTTCGCGACCGGCCGCAGCCCGAAGCACGCCGCGATCGCGGTCACCAGGGGCCTCTGGCGCCGGCTCGAGCCGCAGGAGGTCGAGGGCGTCCTCGCCCACGAGCTCGCGCACATCGCGCACCGTGACGTGCTCGTGATGACGCTGGCCAGCTTCTTTGCGATGCTCGCCGCGATGCTGACGCGCCTGGGCATGTACGCCTCGATGTTCGGAGGTGGCGGTGGCGGCAACAATCGCGACAACAACAACAACGGCCTGCCCGTCTGGCTCGTCGTGATGCTGGTCTCGATGGTCACCTACGCGCTCAGCTTCATCCTCATCCGCACGATCTCGCGCTACCGCGAGTACTCGGCCGACCGCGGCGCCGCCCTCGTCACCGGCGCCCCGGAGCACTTGATGAGCGCCCTGCAGAAGATCGCCAGCGGGATCACCTCGATCCCCGACAAGGATCTCCGCGAGGTGGCCTCGATGAACGCCTTCTTCATCGTCCCGACAAGCATCAAGTCGTCGGTCTCCGAGCTCTTCTCGACCCACCCGCCGATGGAGAAGCGCCTCGCGCGCCTCGCCGAGATCGCGCGCGAGATGGGCCGTCCGGTCAACCTCTAGATGGGCCTGCTCGACGTAATGCTCGGTGGCCGCAAGCGACTCAAGCAGGCCGCGCCGGACCGGCTGTTCGCGCTTGCCACGGCCCAGGTCACGCTCGACATCGAGCTCGGGCTGAAGCCGGGCGGAGCGGCCGCCGTGTGCTTCAAGCCGCTGTCGGGCGGCGACTTTAGCCGCGCCGACGGCGAGATGCAGGAGCTGCTGCAGGCCGTCTCAACCGGTGCCGGCACGACGCTGCGCCGCGAGACCGACAAGCTCGGCTACGACTGGATCGTGCTGGAGGACGACGACCTCGAGGACCTCGTCACGGGGGTGCATACCGTCGCGGACGAGCTGAAGTCGCGCGGCTTCGGCGATCGGCTGCTCGCGGCGATGTTCGTGTTCCGCGCGGGCGACCGCAAGGTCTATCTCATCTACGGCTTCAAGACGGGCAGCTTCTGGCCGTTCGTGCCGGTCGGCGACGAGCGCAAGCGCGACAACGCCGAGGAGCTCTCGCTGAAGGCCCGGCTCGAGCGGGAGCTGCCGATCGAGGCCGACCTGACGAAGTGGCTCGCGCTGTACGGCGCCCCCGTCTGATCGATCAAACTCTCTGCGTGACGGCCTAACCGGCCTGTCGCCGGTTCGCTGCTAGGCGGAGGGCTTCTCGGCCTCGGCCTCGGCCGGGGCAGGCAGCTCGGCTGCTGCCTCGGTCGCCGCGCCGTCGATGGACGGTGCCGCGCCGCCGCCCGTGCCGAGCTCGGCCTTCAGCTTGGCGAGCTCGGTGTCGACCTGTGACGTGGACGAGAGAGCCGCGAGCTCGCGGTCGATGTCGTTCTTGTCGGAGGTGAGATCCTGGAGGGCGCCCGACTCGACGAGCTCGTCCATCGCGGAGGCTCGCGCCTGCATCTCCTCCGTCTTGTCCTTGGCGCGCTGCAGCGCCGTGCCCATGTCCGACATCTGGCTGCCGATGCCCGTGACTGCCTCGCCGATCCGTGCGGAAGCCTCGGCGGCGGAGTACTGCGCCTTGATGACCTCCTTCTGGCTGCGGAACTGCTCGACCCGCGCGGTGAGCGCCTTTTGCTGCTCGACGAGCCTGTCCTGCTGGCCGGCGAGTTGCTGAACCTGCGTGTCGAGCGCGACGAGCTCCTGCTGGATGCCGGACTTGCGCTCGAGTGCGCGCCGCGCGAGGTCCTCACGGTTGGCGGCGATCGCCTGGCGTGCCTGGCCCTCGAGCTTCAGCACCTCCTGCTCGAGCTTCTCGGCCTGCACCTGCAGGCGCTTCTTCGACGTCGTCACGTCCGCGACGCCGCGGCGCACGTTCTGCAGCAGCTCGAGCTGCTTCTCGTAGGAGTAGTCGAGCGTCTCGGTGGGCTTCTCCGCCTTGTCGAGCAGCTTCGACACCTTCGACTTGACGATCAGCGATGCACGTGAGACCAGGCCTGCCATCGATCCTCCTCGTGGGGTCGCCCGTAGGGTAACGGTCGGGGGCGTCGTGCGGGTGCCGGCCGCGCCGGTCGGCCGGGGCGCCCTGGGCCGGCCGACCCGAGCTACGGCGTGACGGCAGCCTTGATCAGGTCGCGCGGCGGGTCGGCGAAGAGGGCGGCGACGCCGTCGAGGCCGACCTGGTGGGTCACCAGCCGCTCCCACGGCCTGGTGCCGCCGGCCAGGAAGGTGAGCGCGGTGCGCACCGCTCGCGGCGTGTGGTGGAAGGCGCCGCGCAGCGTCAGCTCCTCGTAGTGCAGGCGGAAGCTGGGCAGGACGATGTCGGCGTCGCCGGGCAGCCCGCCGAAGAAGACGACCGTACCGCCCGGGCGCACCAGCTCGACGGCCAGCTGCCAGGTCTCGGCGAGGCCGGCCGCCTCGATCACGACAGCGGCGCCTCGACCGTCGCCCGGGCGCGCGCCGAACAGCGGCGCCAGCGCGCGCCGCTCCGGGCGCCCTCCGACCACGACGGGGATCCCGCCGGCGTCGGCGACACACGCGCAGAGCATCAGCCCGATCGGCCCCGCCCCGATGATCGCGACCGTGTCACCTTCGCGCACGCCGGCGGTCTCGACGCCGTGGATGCAGCAGGCGAGCGGCTCGGTGAGGGCTGCAACCTCCGAGGCGAGCCCGCGCGGCACCTCGTGCAGGTTCACGCGCGCGATGCGCTCCGGGACGAGCAGGTACTCGGCGTAGGCGCCGTTCAGCAGCGGCAGCAGCCGCTCGCACAGTGTCTGCCGCCCGCGGCGGCAGGGGCCGCACTCGTCGCACGGGGCCGAGTTGGCGGCGACGACCCGGCGGCCGGTGGCGACGTCGACCCCGCAGAACTCGTGGCCGAACGGCGACGGTGGCGGCCCCAGCAGCACCGGGTGCCCGCGCCGGAACGCCTTCAGGTCGGTGCCATCGGTGAGGGCGACCTCGACCTGCACGAGCACGTCGCCGGAGCCCGG
>JANXXF010000308.1 GCA_025350775.1 Actinomycetes bacterium | reverse complement strand
GGGACACGCCCTCCCCGGCCACTTTCGCGGGGGTGTCGGCGAAGTTACCGTTGAGGGCGTGCTGGAGGGTAAGTTCACCGAAGGCCCCGCAAACGAAGCGGCGCCCACTCGCTCCCGGGCGCGTACCGAGAGCGCGCGCGTGCCGGTCGCCCACCTCCTCCAGGCTGTCGTGACGTCGCGGCGCGCCGCCCGGCGGCTGCGTCACACGCCGCTCCATGCAGCGATGCTGCGCCTGGAGGCCGATCTCGCCGCAGCCCTGCCGCCGTCGGTCTCCCGTACCACGGCTGCGGCCACGCTCGGCGTCACCCGTCACGCGCTGGCGCAGTGGATCGCCCGGGGTGCCGTCCCCGTCGCCGGGCCCGGGCGAGGTGCCGCCGCCGGCGTCCCGACGCCCTTCCTGCTCGACCTGCTCGGGCGCGTCGATGTCCAGCGCAGCCGTGGCCGGCGGGGGCGGCCGCTCGCGAAGGCGCTGCACGATATGGCACCGCCTTCGTGACCAGCGGCCGCGCCTCGCGCTCTTACGCCGTCAGCAGCTCGGCGGCTCCCACCTGTGCCGCCAGCCGCCGGCCCAGCAGCCGGCCGAGGCTGATCGCGGGCGTCACGCACATCCCGGAGGAGAAGGCGTCGCCCATCGTCGCGCCTGCGCCGATCACCTCGCCGGCGGCGTACAGCCCGGGGATCGGCTCGCCGCCGTCGCCACGGGTGACGCGCAGCTCGCCGTCGACGGTCACCCCACCAAACGAGATGACCGTGATGCCCTCGCTGCGCACCGCGTAGAACGGGCCCGTGCGGATCGGGTGGTCGAGCGCCTTGCGGCCGAGCGGGTCGCTGCCGGCGGCGCAGGCGGCGTTCCAGTCGCTGACCGTGCGCTCGAGCCCGGTCGGGTCGATCCCGGCGCGCCGCGCGAGCTCACCCACGTCGGCGGCAACCCAGACGCCTTCGCCGGCCGCCGCCTGCTCCCGCAGCATCTCGGCGCTCCAGCCCATCACCAGCGGCTCATCCTCGTCGATCGCCGCCTCGTCGAACACGAACCACATCAGCCCGCCCTCGGCCTGCAGCGCGCGCTCCTGGACGTCCTGGCTCGGTTCGTCCTCGGCGACGTAACGCCGGCCCGCCGGGTTGACGTAGATCTCGCGGGCGATCCGATTGTTCGCGTTCGTGTTGCCGAGCGCCTCCCACAGGTTCGACGTGCCCTGGCCCGGCTCGGTCTCGATGCCACCGACGGTGGACAGATGATGCTCGGCGCCGCGGAAGCCGGCACCGATGCGCTGCGCCGCCAGCAGCCCCTCGCCCTGCGACGTCTCGCGGGCGCCCAGCAGCACGTGCAGGCCCGGGTGCAGCCGGTCGAAGAAGGCGCGGTTCGCCGCGTAGCCGCCGGTGGTGAGGACGACGGCCTCGGCACGCAGCTCGACGGTTCCTGTCGCGGTCTCGGCGCGTACGCCGACGACGCGGCCGTCCTCCACCAGCAGGTCGGTGAGCCGGTGCCCGAGGCGCAGGTCGATCTTCCCGTCGGCCACGAGCTTGTCGAAGCGCGGCTGCAGCGCATTGAGAACGGAGATGCCGAGCTCGCTGCCCCAGTACGTGCGCGCCCGCGTGTACGGGTCGTGGCCGTAGTAGATGATCGGCTGGTCGTCGGGGAAGGCGAAGCCAAGCTCCTCGAGCCAGTCGATGCTGGCGCCCGCCTCCTCGACGGCGAGCCGGACGATCGCCGGGTCGGCCTTGCCGTGGCCGAGCCGCATCACGTCTGCGAGATGGTGCTCGGGCGAGTCCTCGATGCCCTTCGAGCGCTGAAGGCGGGAGCCGGCGGCGCTCATCTGGCCTGCCGACAGGTGCAGCGCCCCGCCGACGTTGTCGGCCTTTTCGACGACTGCCACGCGGACGCCGTGCTCGGCGAGGGTGATGGCGCACGGCAGCCCTGCGGTGCCTGCGCCGACGACGATGACAGCGAGATCCATCTCTTCCCTCCGGTGGCTGGGCCTGAAGAGCGACCGTACCACGGCTGCAGCCGTGGTTCCCTGCGTCAGCGCTCTCCGACCACCGGTTGCCAGCTGTCGCCACCGTCGAGAGTGTGGTAGAGCGTCCGGTCGAGTCCGACCGCGTAGGCCAGCTTCGGGTCGCTGCGCGACCAGGCGACGGGCCCGGTGCCCTCTGGCAGCTCGAGCACGGAACGCCACGTGCGTCCGCCATCGGTGGAGAGAGCGAGGCCGGTGCCGCTGGCCAGGAGCCGACGTGGGTCGCTGGGGCTGACGGCAAGCCCCATGAGCGGGGCGCGCAGGATCAGTTTCCAGGTCACGCCCCCGTCTCGGCTCTCGAGGAGGCCCTGGCCCATGTCGCCTGCGAGGATCCCCCCGTCCGGCAGCACGGCGAGCGCCATCACGCCCCCGCCCACCTGCTGCGAGAGCAGCGAGAACGACGTTCCCTCGTCCTGCGAGCGGAAAAGGCCGAGACCAGCGACAGCTGCGTAGAGCGTTTCCGGGTTGCGCGGATCGACTGCGAAGCCATGGATGTCGAGACTCGGCAACCCGGACGGCCGAACGTCGTGCCACGTCGCACCGCCGTCGCTGGACTTCTTGAAGACATCGTGTCCGGCGAGCCACACAGTGTCCCCCTGAGCGCGCGCGAGGTTCATCGCGTCGTCGTTCGGGAGCGCGCCGAAGCTCCACCGCCGACCGCCGTCGGACGAGACGTAGAGGCCGGAGTGGGTGCCCAGGACGAGCTTTTGCGGGTCGCTCGGATCGACGAGCAGCGAGTGATAGTCGGGGGTGTCCGGCAGGCCGGCCGCTGCGGCCGGGCCGCCGCTGCCGCCTCCGAATACCGTGAGCGCGAGAGCGATCGCGAGCGCGACAGCGCCAACTCCTGCTCCGGCATACAGCCATGGGCGGCTCTTTGCTCTGGACATTGGCTCCTCCTCGGTGAGATCGTGCAGGCCACTGCGCGCGCTAGGCGCCGCTGCCGGGAACTCAGCCTGGATCCACCGTTTTTCGTGATCGCGGGGCGCTCGTCCGGGCTGTCAGGACGCGCTGGGGCCGTACGGGGCGGGCCGGTGGCCCGTTGCGGAGGCTCCAGCGCGGAGCGCACCGGCCGGGTGCAGGCCCCACCG
>JANXXF010000303.1 GCA_025350775.1 Actinomycetes bacterium | reverse complement strand
ATCGAGAGGGCCGCAGGCGAGATGATCGCCGCGCCGATGCCCTGGACGGCACGTGCGCCGACGAGCAGCCCGAGGCTGCCGGACAGGCCGCACACCAGCGACGCAGCGGTGAACAGCACGAGGCCTGCGAGAAACACCCGGCGGCGCCCGAGCAGGTCGGCGGCGCGGCCGCCGAGCAGCAGCAGCGCGCCGAAGGTGAGCGCGTAGGCGGTGAGCACCCATTGCAGGCTCGAGTCCGACGCGTGGAGCGAGCGCCCCATCGAGGGCAGGGCGACATTGACGATCGCCACATCGAGGATCGTCATGAAGAACGCTGCTCCGACGATCGCCAGCACGAGCCAGCGGCGTGCATCGTTTGTTGCGGTCAACTTGCTCCCCTCCTCGTAGCCCGTTCCCGGAAATCCGTTGCGGAGGCTACACACCTCGAGTGGTACCGAGTCGTGGGCGGGCGTCCCGCGCTGCCCGTGTGCAAGAGTCTGCACCCGATGCCCGCCTCACCGTCCACACGCCTCACCGTCAGAGTCGGCCTCGCGTGGAGCCCGTTCGACCGCGAGTCGGTACCGGGCCCCGGCTTCTGGCGGGCCGTCGAGGCGATGGAGGAGCTCGGCTATGACTCGCTCTGGCTGAGCGACACGGCGACACGGCCCGGGCCGTCGCCGCTGCCGGTGCTGGCTGCCGTCGCCGCGCGCACGGAGCGGCTGAAGATCGGGACGAGCGTGCTGGTGGCGCCGCCGCGCCAGGCGGTGCTGCTGGCAAAAGAGCTCGCCACCATCGACGTGCTGTCGGGTGGGCGGTTCCTGCCCGCGTTCGGGCTGGGCATCGACGCGCCGGTGGAGCTCGCAGCGCTGGGCGTCGCGCGTGAGGAGCGGGCTGCCCGGCTCGAGGAGGCGGTCGAGGTCGTGCGCCTGCTGTGGAGCGGCGAGCCGGTGAGCTACGCGGGCCGCTTCACGACGCTGGAGGGCTTCGAGCTGACGCCGCGCCCGGTGCGGCCCCGCATCGAGATCTGGCTCGGTGGCGCGAGCGCGCCGGCGTTGCGCCGCGTCGGCCGGATCGCCGACGGCTGGCTCGCGTCGTTCGTCTCGCCCGAGACGTTCGGTGCCGGAGTCGCCGCCATCCGTGCCGCTGCCGCCGAGGCAGGCCGCACGATCGACGAGGACCACTACGGCACCATCGTGTTCGCCGCCGCCGGCCGCGACGACCTGCTGCCGCTCGGAGACTTCTACACGACCCTTGCCAGTGGATTGCGCGAGGACGACCACGTCGCCGTCGGCGTCGCCGCGCTACGCCCGCTGCTGCAGCGGTTCCGCGACCAGGGCGCCACGAAGTTCGTCGTGGTGCCGATTGCGCGCCGGCTCGTGCCGTTCCTGCACGAGCTGAAGCGCGAGGTCGTTGATCCGTTCGAGCTGACCGCGTAGCGGCTCCCGCTACGCGAGCGCCGCGCCGCGGTCGAGCCGCTCGACGAGGATCGCGTCCGGGCCCCACGGCACCACCGGCTGGTCGCGCTGCTGGAACCGCTCGGGCAGCTCCTCGATCATGTCGCACACCGCCGAGAAGCGACCGAGCCCGACAAAGATCGAGACGTTGAGGCCCAGCTCGACGATCTCCGGCTCGCTGAAGTGCTCGCGCAGCTCCTGAATCAGCGCGTCGTCGATGGCCAGGTGGTTGGTTGCGAACAGGTCGGCGTAGCGCAGGGCCACGCGCTCGGCCGCGGTGAGGTCGGCGGCGTCTTGCGGGCGCTCGAGCTGGCAGACGAGTTCCTCGCTGACACCGTCCTGCACGGCCATGTCGTAACGGATGGCCATACAGCTGCGGCACTGGTTGTGGAAGGCGACGCGCAGGCGCACGAGTTCGATCAGACGGGCCGACAGCAGGCCGGGCGCGCGCAGGACACCCATGAACTGCAGAAGCGCCTTCGCCAGCTCCGGGCGATGCGCGTAGTAGCGGACGTTGCCGATCTCGAGGGGCGTGCGCCGTTCGACATCCATCATCTCCTGCAGCTCGGGGTCGAAGTTCTCGGGCTCGATGCGCTTGATGCGGCTCATGGCGGTCTCCCTCGGGTGGCGGTGAAAGCGAGCCTACGCCAGCGGCGCCGTCCCGGGCAAACGCAGGAGCACCCGCTGCGCTCACGACCGCGGCCGCGGTGCGTGCGCCGCCGCGGTGCGAGCCGTAGGCTACGCGGATGCCTGCCGTCGACTCTGTCGCGCTCGCCCGCCGCCACGTCGACGAGATCGTGCGCCCACGCGTGGCGCAGTGGGAGCGTGAGGGCCGGCTGCCGCGCGCTGCGCTCGAGGCTGCGGGAGACGCGGGGCTGTGCGGGCTGTTCGCGCCGGCGGAGGCCGGCGGCGGCGCGCTCACCTTTGCCGAGGGCATGCCGGTATTCGAGGAGCTCGGGCGCGGCGATGCCGCCTATGGCTTCGTGCTCTCGATGCACAACGCGGTTACGGCCACGCTCGCCCGGCACGCGTCAGCGGGGGTCGCGGAGCGCTGGGCACGGCCGCTGTGCTCGGGCCGGGCGCTCGGCGGGTTCGTCGCCACCGAGCCGCACGGCGGCTCCGACCCGGCCGCCAACACGACGCTCGCGACGGCGGTGCCGGGCGGCTACCGGATCAGCGGCCGCAAGGCCTGGGTAACGCTCGCCGGTGAGGCGGACGTCTACGTGATGCTGTGCCGCACGGCACCGGGTCGCGGCTACCGGGACGCGCTGCTGGCGGTGGTCGAGGCCGACCGGCCTGGACTGCGCGTGACGCGGCTCTACGACAAGATGGCCTCATCGTTCGTGCCGATCGGCGAGCTGGAGCTGGACGGCGTCGAGATCCGCACCGACGAGGTACTCGCGCCTCCCGGCCACGGCTTTCAGGCGGCGCTGGCCGCGATCGACGTCGCGCGCGTAGATATCGCGGCGATCGCCGTGGGGCTGGCCGCGGAGGCTCTCGCCGTCGTGCTCGCGCACGGCCGTGGCCGCAGCCTGCACGAGCAGCCGCTGCTGGCGCTGCAGGCGATCCAGTTCATGCTCGCCGACGTCGAGACCGACGTCGTCGCCGGGCGACTCCTGTACCAGCGCGCCGCCGCCCTGCTCGGCACGCCGCAGGGGCCCGTCGCCGCGGCGCACGCCAAGCGCTTCTGCCCCGACGCTGCCCTACGCGCCGCCCTCGCCTGCAGCGAGGCGCTGGGCGCCTACGGCTGGCTCACAGACACGCCGCTGCCGCGCTTCATCGCGCTCGCCAAGATGCTCCAGGTCGTGGACGGCACCACCGAGATCCAGCGGCTCGTGATCGGCCGTGAGCTGCGCCGCCGCGCCGACGCGCTCGAGGGGTGACGGGCGGACGCGCTCGGCGAGTGACGGGCGGCCCGGGCGTGCCAGCACGTGCGCGGCGGCCCGGGCACCGTCCGGCACCCCTCCCCTACGTGTTCGTCGGCATCGTCAGCCCGGCGCCGTCGGCCGACTCCTTCGGCTCGGGCCAGCGCGCCGACATCGTCTTGACCTTCGTGTAGAAGCGCACGGCGTCGGGCCCGAACAGGTGCCCCTCGCCGAACTTCGAGCGCTTCAGACCACCGAAGTTGTGGTAGCCGGCGGGCACCGGCACCGGCACGTTGATGCCGATCATGCCGACGTCGACCTCCTCGAAGAAGCGGCGGGCGGCATGGCCGTCGCGCGTGAAGATCGCAACGCCGTTGCCCAGCTCGTGCTCGTTAACCAGGCGGATCGCCTCGGCAACGTCGCCGGCGCGCACGATGCCACGGGCCGGCCCGAAGACCTCCTCCTTGTAGAAGGCCATGTCGGGCGTGACGTCGTCGAGCAGAGTCGAGCCGACGAAGAAGCCGTTCTCGTAGCCGGCCACCTGCTTGCCACGCCCGTCGACGCGCACCCGCGCGCCCTCGGCGATGCCCGCCTCGACGGCGCCGGCAACCGTCTGCTGCGCCTGCCGCGTGATGAGCGGCCCGAAGTCGGAGGCGGCGTCGTTGTACGGGCCGATGCGCAGCGCCTCGATGCGTGGGATCAGCCGCTCGACGAGCGCGTCGGCAGTGCGCGCGCCCACCGGCACGGCCAGCGAGAGCGCCATGCAGCGCTGGCTCGCCGACCCGTAGCCGGCACCCACGAAGTGGTCGGCGACGAGGTCGAGGTCGGCGTCGGGCATCACGATCATGTGGTTCTTGCCGCCGCCGAACGCCATCACGCGCTTGTTGTGGCGACAGCCCTCCTGGTAGACGCTCTCGGCGACCTTCGTCGAGCCGACGAAGCTGATCGCCGCGATGCCGGGATGGGCGACCATCGCCTCCACCGCCTCGCGGTCGCCGTTGACGACGTTCCAAACACCGGCCGGCAGCCCCGCCTTCACCCACAGCTCGCTCAGCTGCAGCGCCGCCGACGGCACGCGCTCGGACGGCTTGAGGATGACCGCGTTGCCGACGGCGACGGCCATGGTTGCCATCATCAGCGGCACCATTGCGGGGAAGTTGAACGGGGCGATACAGCCGACGACGCCCAGCGGTTGCAGCACCGAGTAGTTGTCGATCGCCCCACCGATGTTGAGCGAGTACTCGCCCTTCGTCAGCTGCGGCATCGAGCAGGCGTACTCGATCGCCTCGAGCGCGCGCCCGAGCTCACCGTGCGAGTCGCCGAGCGTCTTGCCGTGCTCACGCGAGATCGCCTGGGCCAGCGGGTCGCGGGCTGCGATGAACTCGTTGCGGAAGTTGAAGATCACCTCGAGGCGCGCGGCGATCGACGCGCGCGCCCAGGCCCGGCCGGCCTGCGTGGCGATCTCGACGGCGGCGGCGACCTCGGCGGCCGAGGCGTACGGGCACAGCGCAGCGACCTCACCGGTGGCCGGGTCGAAGACGTCGCCGAAGCGGCCGCTGGTGCCGGCGACGCGCTCGCCGCCGATGTAATGGTGCAGGTGGTCGGGCATCAGGATCGGGTCTCCTGTCAGGCGGGTCGGGCGTGGGCCCAGGCGATGGTCTTGTCGACGAGCCGGTCGAAGGCGCGCACGGCGAGCTCGAGGTGCCCCGGGAGGGTGTCCTCCTCCTTCGCGTGCGAGAGGCCGCGCAGGCTCTGCACGAACATCATCACGGTGGGCACGCCGGCGCGGGCTGTCTCGATCGCGTCGTGGCCGGGGCCGCTCGGCATGCGGTGGCTCGTGCCGGCGATCTCCCGGACAGCGTCGTCGCAGAGCGCGATGAGCTCCGGGTGGAAGTGGGTCGGCGCGAGCTCCAGGATCGGCTCCCACGCGCTGCCGACGTCCTCCTCGACGGCGATGCGCGCCGCTGCGGCGCGCGCCTCAGCGTGCATGGCGGCCAGCGGGCCGGCAGCGACGTGGCGCTGGTCGAGCAGCACGTCGCACTCGCCCGCGACCGCGGTGACGATGCCAGGCCGCGCGACCACGCTGCCGACGGTGCCCACCCCGCCGCCGCGGCGCGCGATCTCGCGCACCTCCAGCAGCAGGCGGGCAGCGGCGGCGAGCGGGTCGCGGCGGCTGTCCATCGGCGTCGAGCCGGCGTGCGCTGCCTGCCCGGTGAAGGTGACGCGGTGCCGCTCGATGCCCGTCGTGCCGACGACCGCCGCGAGCGGCAGGCCGAGCCGCTCCAGTACCGGGCCCTGCTCGATGTGCAGCTCGACGTAGGCGGCCACGTCGGCAAGCCGGCTCCGCGCGGCAGGGGCACGGTCGATGTCGATGCCGGAGGCACCCATCGCGGCCCTGAGGGTCACCCCGTCGGCGTCGCGCAGGGCGCCCAGCAGCGCCGGGTCGAAGTTCCCCGAGCAGGCGCTCGAGCCGATGAGGCTACGGCCGAAGCGGGCGCCCTCTTCGTCGGCCCAGTCGACGAGCTTGACGGTCACCGGCGGCGTCCCCTCGGCGGCGAGCCGGCGCAGCACCTCGAGGCCTGCCAGCACGTTGAGCGTGCCGTCCAGCCAGCCGCCGTTCGGCACCGAGTCGAGATGGCCGCCCATCAGCACGGAGGTCGGCGAAGCGCCCGGCAGCGTGACCCAGACGTTGCCCGCCTCGTCCACCTCGCGCGTCACCGGCAGGCCCGCGAGCTGCTCGCCAAACCAGCTGCGTGCCGTGGCCCAGCCGGGGGTCCAGGCCAGCCGCTGCGCGCCGTGCTCGTCGCCGGTGAGGGCGCGCAGAGCGCGCAGCTCGGCGACGGTGCGCGCCGGGTCGAGCGCGCTCAAGCCGGAGTCCCGGCGGCGCCGAACGCGGGCACGATCTCCCGCCCGTACGTCTCCAGCAGGCTCTCCGGGTCGGGGGTCAGCAGGTACAGGTTGATCTGCGTCGCGCCCGCTGCCTGCAGGTCGCGCAGCTTCGCCAGCTGCGTCGAGACCGGCCCGAGGATGCTGAAGCGGTCGGCCGTGACGTCGTCGACGAACGCGCCGTTGTCGGAGCCGGTGCGCGCGTGCTGGGTGTAGTCGTACGCCTGGCGGCGCTCGACGAACTCCCAGAGCGCCGGCGGCAGCTCGCTGCGGCTGTAGCGGCGCAGCAGGTCGAGGACGTGGTTCGACACCATCGCCGGGAAGAAGCGGGTGATGTCGCGCGCGCCCGGCAGGTCGTCCGAGACGACGGCGGGCGCCGAGACGATGCACTCGATCGCAGCCGGGTCGCGGCCCGCCGCCTCGGCGGCCCGGCGGACGAAGCCCATCAGCCAGGCGACGATGTCGGGGTCGGCGAGCTGGATGATCACACCGTCGGCGACGCGGCCGGCCACTGCCAGCGCCTTCGGGCCGTAGGCGGCGACGTAGACGGGCAGCTCGGGACGGCCGTCCGCCCAGGGGAGCCGGATCTCCATGCCGCGCACGGTGGCAGCCCGGCCGTTGGCGAGCTCGCGGATGGCGATCACGGCCTGCTCGAACGCCGCCACGCGCACGGCCTCCAGCCCGACCATGTGCACGGCCGAGTCGCCGCGGCCGAGCCCGATCACCATGCGGCCGCCACTGATCTCGTGCAGGGTCGCGTGGGCGCTGGCCGTGACGGTGATGTCGCGGGTCGCCGGGTTCGTCACACACAGGCCGAGCCGCAGGCGCGAGGTGCGCGCCGCCGCCAGGCCGAGCAGCGGGTACGGCTCCTGCGAGATGACAGGCGAGTCGAAGACCCAGCCGGTCGTGAACCCACAGGCCTCGGCCGTCTCGAGCAGCCGCAGCGGCCCGTCGTGGGGAGGATCGAGGATGACGGTGACGCCGAACTCGAGCGGCTTACGCAAGTGCACCGCCTGAGCGTAGTGCAGCGATTCCCGCAGCGTCGAAGCCGGCCGCGCACAGCACGTCGTCGGTGTCGGCACCGAGCAGCGGCGCGTGCGGGAGTTGCGGCCGCTCGCCGTCGTAGAGCCAGGCGACCCCGGGCGCCGGCCGCGCTCCCGCGACCGGATGGTCGTCGACGGCGACGAAGCGGCGCGCAGTCAGGTGGGGATCGACCATGACGTCGGCGACGTCCTGGACGGAGCCGGCACGGAGGCCGCGTGCCTGGAGCGCCGCCATCGCCTCGGCGCGGGTGAGCGTGGCGACCTCGCGCTCGACTCCCTCCCACTCCGCAGCCAGGAGCGGCGCGGCGACGGCCACGAACCGCTCGCGCTCGCGGGTGCGCAGGAAGCGCGCCGGGTGCCGCAGCGTCGGCTCGTCGGTGGCAGCGTCGGGCACGAGGCCGCCCATGCAGAGCAGGCCGACGTCGAGCATGCTCAGCTCGAGCTGGCAGCCCTCGCCGGTGAGCTCGCGCTGGGCGAGCCCCTGCACGACGGCACAGGCGAGGTAGGTGCCGGAGAGCGTGTCGGGCAGCGCGGCACCGAGGAAGCGGGGCCGGCCCTGCTCGTCCCGGGTGACGCTGGCGAGCCCGCTGAGTGCCATCACGCCGCTGTGCAGGCCGATGTAGCGGCCCCACGGCCCGCTGCGGCCGAACGCGCTCAGCGACCCGACGACGATGTCCTCGCGCAGCGTCCGCAGCCGCTCGTAGGTGAGGCCGAGCTGTGCGGCGAAGCGGGCCGAGTAGTTCTCGATCACCACGTCGCTGGAGCGGACGAGCTGGTCGAGCGTGGCGCGTCCTTCGTCGGTCTTGAGGTTGAGCGTGGCGCTGCGCTTGCCGCGCGCGCAGAAGTTGAAGTTCATGCTGGCGTCGTAGGTCGGCACGCCGCCGAACGGCCCGAAGCTGCGGGTGACGAGACGCGTCGAGCTCTCGACCACGACGACGTCGGCGCCGAGCGACGCGAGCGTCTGACCGGCGAACGGGCCTGCCAGGAACTGGGTCAGGTCGAGGACGCGGATGCCCCGCAGCGGGAGCTGGTGGGGCGCGGCCGTTGCGCCACGGCCGGTCGCGAGCGGGCGCGGGCGGGCGGGCGGGCGGGCGGCGCGCAGCGGGGACATGGCGGCCGGGTTCGCCGCCGCTCCCGTGCCCACCCCACCCCCGGGCCGCTCGCGCCGCACGCCGTTCACGAGCAGCGCGTCCGCGGGCAGCACGCGCCCGCCGACCTCGACCGTCGAGCCGACGGCGCACACGTGATCGCTGGCGAGGGTGTCGCGCAGATCGGTGACCGGGCAGATCGGCAGTCCGCGCGCCTGTGCCTCCTCGAAGAAGGCGAGCCGCGGCCGCGTCTTCACCCACGCGCGCAGCGGCGGCATCAGCGTCTCGTAGTTGGCAGCGCGGCTCTCGGGGGTTGCGAATTCTGGCGCCAACGCCCACGCAGGCCGGCCCATCAGCTCTAGCAGCGCCTCCCAGTACGGCGGCGTCATGCCGGTCACGTTGACCCACCCGTCTGCCGCGGCCAGATACGAGTTGGGCTCCTGGTCCATGTGCCCGGGGCGCCGGCCGCGGACACCGCCGCCGTATGCGGTCGGACCCCACTCGTTGACGATCAGCGTCGTCGTCGCCTCGAGCGAGGCCAGCTCGACGTGGCGCGGGCCTGGCTCGCCACGCAGCCGCGCGAACAGCGCGCCCAGGACGGCGGTGGCGCCGACGAGCGCGCCGGCGACCTCGGTCAGCGGGGCGCGGCTCTGCACCGGCGGGTCGTCCATACGCTCGCGGCGGTCGGGGAAGCCGGGCGTGCAGTCCGAGAGTCCGGAGAGCGCGGCCACCGCGACGTCGTCGCCCATCAGGGCCGCGTACGGACCCGACTGCCCGAACGGCGTGATGCAGGCTGCGATCAGATCGGGGTGCGCAGCCAGGGACTGCTCGCAGCCGACGCCGAGGGCCGCGGCGGCGCCGTGCGGGAGCGAGGTCAGCAGCAGGTCGGCGTCGGCGAGGAGGGCGGCCGGCTCGGCCCCGCCCGGCGCGGCCGTGCGCCGCTCCTTGCCCACGTCGAGGTAGGCCCGCCACGACGCCGACGGCGGCACCGCGTCCTGCTGGCCGAGGTCGAGCGACACGACGGTCGCGCCGGCATCCGCGAGCAGGCGCCCGCACAGCGGCGCCGCTATCCCGGTCGCTACCTCGACCACGACGACTCCCCGGAGCGGCCAGAGCGTCATCGACCTACGCCAGCGCGCCGTACACGGCGTTTGCGAGGCGGCCGTACACCTGCCAGTCGAGGTGCCAGGAGGTGGTCAGCAGCGCGATCACGACGCCCCGGTCGAGATCGACCCAGAGGCCGGTGCCGGAGCCGCCGTAGTGGAAGAGCGTGCGGTCGCCCCCGAGGTCGCCCAGCCCGCCGAGCTCCCAGCCGAGGCCCCAGGCAACGGTGCGGCCCTGGTACCAGCCGTCGATCGCCTTGCGCGCCATCGCGTCGAGGGTGGCCGGGGAGACGAGGTGGGGCCGGGGGTCGCTGCCGGAGCTGCCGCGGCCGCCGCCGCAGGCGTCGATGCCGAGCAGCGCCCGGCCGAAGGTGACGAGATCGCCGACCGTGCCGACGATGCCGCCGGCCGGGTAGCCGGCACGGCGCACCTGCTCGGCGAGATGCGCCTCGTGCAGGGCGTTGGCGCCGGCCCAGCGCTCCGGGGCGGCCGCCTGCAGCTCGTAGCGGGTGTCGGTCAGGCCGAGCGGCCCGGTGACCGTCGCCGCCAGCTCGTCGGTGTAGTGACGGCCGGTGAGCCGCGTGACGAGCTCGGCGAGCACCCAGAAGCCGGGGCTGCAGTACTCGAAGCGGGTGCCCGGCACGAAGTTGAGGCCGGCGTCGAGCGCGGCCTGGAGGTGCTGCTGCGGCGTCAGGCCGGCGGACGGCCCCTCCGCCGTGTTGGCGACGAGGTCGATGCCTGACGTGTGCGTGAGCAGGTGCCAGGTGGTGACGTGCTCCTTGCCGTGCCGGCCGAACTCCGGGATGGTGGCCGCGACCGGCGCGCGCAGGTCGAGCAGGCCGGTCTCGGCCAGCTGGAGCACCTGGATGGCGGTGAACGGCTTCGTGATCGACGTCAGCAGGAAGCGGTGATCGGAGCGAGTCGGGTCGCCGCCGGCCGTCGCGCCGTAGGTGGCGGTGACCGGCTCGCCCTCGAGCGTGGCCGCGGCAATCGCGCCTCCTCCGCGCAGCAGGCCGGCGGCGGCGCAGGCCGCGAACACCGCCTCGAGCCGCGGCCCGAGCCGCTCGCTGTCGAGGCTCCTGGACGGCCTCACTGTCATCGCTTGCCCACGGCGCCCACTATGACCGGGGTCACCCGAGGGGTCAAGGTGCAGCAGGCGTGCCGAGTATGCTCGCGCTCGCCGTCGTCAACGGTGGAGGTCGTCGTGTCGCCCGCCGGTCGCATCGCTGCTCTCGCCGCTCTCGCCGTGTCCCTCGCCGGCATCGGCGCCGCCAGCGCAGCCGCCGCCCCCGCCGTCGGGCCCGTGATCGGTGTGCGCTTCGCCACCGTGTCGGCGACAGGCAGCCTCGAGACGGCGCAGTCGATGGGCGCAACCTCGGCGCAGCGGGCCGCCCAGGGCAAGTTCAAGGTCGTCTTCGACGCGTCGATCGAGCGCTGCGCCGTCAGCGCCGCCTCGCTCGCCGGCAACACGTCGAGCAACACCTACGGCTACGACACGCGAATCATGACGGCCATCTCCGGCTCAGCGCTGTACGTCACCCTGATGGGCCGCTACGACGGGCCGGCCGACTACGCGTTCTCGGTCGTGCTGGCCTGCAAGGAGCGCAGCGTTTTCGCGCAGCCGACAACCGGCGACAACGTCACCCCCGGTGGCGGTGGCGTGCAGCCCGGTGCGGGCGGCGTGATCAAGCCCGGCGGGGGCGGGATCGTCAAGCCCGGTGCCGGCTCGGCGACCGCCGGGGCGCTCGACGTCATCATCCGCTTCGCCACCGTGTCCTCGACGGGCAGCCTGGTCGCAGCGCAGTCGTATGGCGCGGCCTCGGCGCTGCGCGCCGCCCAGGGCAAGTTCAAGGTCGTCTTCGACTCCTCGCTCGCCGGCTGCGCCGTGAGCGCCGCCTCGCTCGCCGGCAACACGTCGA
>JANXXF010000244.1 GCA_025350775.1 Actinomycetes bacterium | reverse complement strand
GAGGCCGGCGCCGGCGACCTTGCCGGACTCGACGGCGGCGATCAGCGCGTCGTCGTCGATCAGCTCGCCGCGCGCGGCATTCACGATGCGGACGCCGTTCTTCATCTTGGCGAAGGCGGCGGCGTCGATCGACCGGCGCGTCTCGGGGATCAGCGGCATGTGCAGCGTGATGAAGTCGGCGAGCGGCAGCGCCTCGTCGACTGTCTCGACGCGGTCGACGCCGAGCTCCTTGAAACGCTCCCTGCCGACGAACGGGTCGTACGCGACGACGTGCATGCCGAGGCCGAGCGCGGCGCGGGCGACGTACTGGCCGATGCGGCCGAAGCCGAGCACGGCAAGCGTCTTGCCCGCGACCTCGACCCCGCCCCACTGCGAGCGCTCCCAGCGGCCCTCCTTGAGTGCGGCGTGCGCCTGCGGGACGTTGCGCGCGACGGCCAGCAGCAGCGCGAGCGCGTGCTCGGCGGCCGAGACGACGGTCGACTCGGGCGCGTTGGCGACGACGATGCCGTGGCGCGTGGCGGCGGGCACGTCCACGTTGTCGACGCCGACGCCGGCACGGCCAATGACGCGGAGCCGTGTGCCCCGCTCGATGAGACCGGCCGTCAGCTTCGTGGCCGAGCGGATGACGATGCCGTCGTAGCGGTCGATGATCTCCTCGATCGGCGACGTGGCGTCGACATCGACGTCGAAGCGCTCGCGGAGGTAGTCGATGCCTGCTTCCGCAATCTTCTCGCGGACGAGGACGCGTGCCCGGTCGGCCATCTCTAGGCCGCCTGGAACGCGGTGACGGCGGCGCCCACGGCGGCTCCGCGGACGACGTCGGCGCCGAGCTCGACGAGCGCGATCTCGATGGCGGTGAGCGCGGTCGTGATGTCGAACAGGTCGAACCAGCCGATGTGGCCGACGCGGAAGATCTTTCCCTTGAGGTCGCCCTGGCCGCCCGCGATGGTGACGCCGTAGCGGTCGCGCAGCACCTTCACCAGCTCGCCGGAGTCGATGCCGGCCGGGCTCTTGACTGCGGTGACGACGGCGGAGCGGTCCTCGTCGGGCGAGAACAGCTCGAGGCCCATCGCCTTGATGCCGGCGCGGCAGGCGCGGCCCAGCTTGACGTGGCGCGCGAAGGCGTTCTCCAGCCCCTCCTCGAGGATCAGGCCGAGCGCGACGTTCATGCCGATCACGAGCGACACGGCGGGCGTGAACGGCGCATCGACCTTGGCCTGCGCGGCGCGGGTCTTCTCCCAGTCCCAGTAGAAGCGCGGCTGCTTGACGCGCGCAGCGTGCTCGAAGGCGTTGCGCGAGACGGCGACAAGCCCGAGGCCAGGCGGGGTCATCAGCGCCTTCTGCGAGCCCGAGACGACCACGTCGACACCCCAGGCGTCCATCTCCAGCGGGACGGCGCCGAGCGAAGAGACGGCATCGACGACGAGCGTCGTGCCGGCCGCGCGGGCGACTTTCGCGAATGCCTCGACGTCGCTGACGACGCCGGTGGACGTTTCGGACTGGACGACGAAGGCGACGGGCGCACCGCCGATCTCGGCGAGCTTCGCCCTGAGGTCGTCAGGGTTCGGGGTCTCGCCCCAGGCGTACCTGATCGGCACGACGTCCGCGCCGAAGGCCTGCGCCAGCTTGACCCAGCGATCGCCGAACGACCCCGCGGTGATGGCCACGACGCGCTCGCCGGGGGCGCAGAGGTTGACGACCGCGCTCTCGAAGGCACCGGTGCCCGAGGCGGTGAACAGCAGCACGTCCGACTCGGTGCGCGCGACCTGCTTGAGGCGCGCGAGGCACTCTCCGTAGTGCTTACGGAAGTCGGCGGCGCGGTGGTGAATCATCGGCTCAGCCATGGCGGCGAGCACCTGCGGGGGCACGGGGGTCGGCCCCGGCGTCATGAGGTAGCGCTTCTCGGGCATTGCCTGCGAGGGTACCTGCGGCCCTGGCTGCCGAGCCGCAGTTCCTGGGGGCGGAGCGGCGCGCTGCGGCTCGCCGCAGCGCCTACCGCGACCGGCACCGCCGACCCGTACCCTTCGCCTTCGTGCAGGCCCTGCTCCCCTTCGCTGCGGCGCTCGTCTCGCTTCGCCTCGCGGGCCGGCTGCTCGGTCGCTGGCGGGCGCAGCGCGACCCCGCCACCGCGCTGTGGGCCGGGGCCCTGCTGGCGTACGCGCTGGCCGCCGCTGCGCTGGCCTGGGGCGCCTCGGCGGGCTGGGACGGGCGCGCCTTCCGTGCCTACTACCTCTTCGGCGGGCTGCTGACGGCGCCGCTGCTCGGGCTCGGCTCGTTGCAACGGGCGGGGCGCCGCTGGGCTGCGCCGCTCGCGCTGGCGTACAGCGGGCTGGCGGTGGGCGTGGCAGTGGCGATGCCGCTGCACGGGGCCTTTCTCGCGAGCGAGCTGCCCGCTGCCGGCGACCACCTGGAGTTCCTGCCGGGACGGCTGGTGGCGGTCGCGGGGAATACGCTCGGGACGGTTGCCGTGGTGGGCGTTGCACTGTGGACGCTGCGGCGGCGGCCGCTGGGCAACGGGCTGATCGTCGGCGCGGTGGCGCTGGCCGGCGTGGGCAGCGCGTTCAGCGGGCTCGGCGAGGCGGCGACGGGCGCGTTCCTCGCGGGCGGTGCGCTGCTGCTGTATGCCGGTGTGCGCTCCGACCGCTGATCGCGGCTCTCGGGACCCGGCGGCCCCCACCTCGCACCGATCCGCCAACGGAACAACTCGTCTAGCGCGCGTGCGGCGTCAGGTAGAGCCACTCCATGATCGCCGGGCGCTTCTCGGCCAGTAGGATGCGCCGCGTCGCGCGATCGTAGTCGCGCAGCTCGGCGTAGTCGTACGAGCGGACTTTCAGGATGTCGTCGATGCTCTGGACGGCGGTGATCGAGTGCGTGGCCCGGAAGCGCTCGCGGAGCAGCGACGAGATCTCGATGTCGAGGAAGTCGTGCACCTCGATGAGCACGTCGTGCTGCGCGAGCGCCGCCACCACCTCCTCGGTGAACAGCTCCCGCTCGTACCCCTCGCAGTC
>JANXXF010000198.1 GCA_025350775.1 Actinomycetes bacterium | reverse complement strand
GTCGCTCGGGCGTCGGTCGGCTCCTCCGCAATCACCGCGTACCGCCGTACGAGGTGCGGACGGTGGGGCAGGTCATGACGATCGCCCGCCCCGTCGACTGAGCCTGAATCCGCCGTTTCGCGTGATCGCGGGGCCCCCAGGCTGAGCTGGACGTCAGCCGACGAGCCGGCAGCCGTCGAGGAGCTTCGTCATCTGCTCCTCCTCCGCCGCCACGGTGGCGGTGGCAATTCGCTGGAAGTCGGCGAGCGCTAGGCGGGCCTGAGCACCCGTGAGCACGCAGTGGCACTGGGCCGGCGATGCGTTGGCGCTGTTGCACGCCTGCTCGAACGAGGCGATCGCCGCGTCGCCGTAACGGAAACCGGTGGGCGGCCGCTGCGGCCGGCCCTCGCCGTCCGAGAGGCAGCGCTCGAGCGTGCTGCGGGCGTGCGCGCCCGGCGGGCCGCCGCCCTCGCCGTAGACGACGATACTGCCGTGACGGGTCGCGCGCCCGATGGAGCCCGCCAGTGCGCCGGCCTCGCGGCTGTCACCGGCGAACGCGACCACAGCGCGATCGCCCTTGACGTCGAGCGTGACCGTGCCCTCGCTCGCCGGCCCGCCCGGCACGAGCGTGACAAGGCCGCCGCGCAGCGCCAGGCAGTCGCGCAGCGGGTCCAGGGCGTAGTGCGCGCCGCTGCCGCCCCAGGCCGCCGCCGCGATGCCGACACTGCCGCCGGCGACGGCGAGGGAGATCAGGACACGACGGAGTGACAGGCGCAGTGGCCGCACGAGGCGCATGCCAGCGTGATCGGCCGCGCCCGCTGGAACCTGACCGCGCCACGCGCGACAATGGGCGGGCCGTCCAGGATCAGGAGCGAACGAGATGAATCACGCAAGCGGGGAGCTGTGCCGGCTGTTCGGGATCGAGCGGCCGATCTTCCAGGCCGGGATGGGGTGGGTGACGACCGGCCGGATCGCCGCCGCGGTCTCCGGGTCGGGCGGCCTGGGCTGCATCGCCACCGGCGGGATCATGGGCGGCGACGAGCTACGCGACCACATCGCCCACGTCCGCGACGTGGCGCCGGGGCGGCCGTTCGCCGTCAACCTGCTGCTGCCGAGCGGCGCCGACGACAGCGACACGATGGGCGGCCTCGACTTCACGCGGCTCCAGCTCGACGTCTGCTTCGAGCAGAAGGTACCGATCATCATCAGCGGCCTCGGCAACCCCGCGGAGGTCGTCGGCGAGATCCACGCTCACGGCGCCAAGCTTGTCTGCGTCGTTGGCACGGTGCGCGCGGCACTCAAGGTGGCCGGGCTCGGCGCCGACGCCGTGGTGCTGTCGGGCGCCGAGGCGGGCGGCCACTGCGGGCCGACCGGGACGCTGTCACTGGCACAGGCCGGGATCGGCAGGATCGGCGTGCCGGTGCTCGTGGCCGGTGGCATCGCGACCCCGCAGACGGTGGCAGCGGCACTCGCTCTGGGCGCGGCCGGCGTCTCGGTGGGGACGCGCTTCCTGGCCTCCGAGGAGTCGGACGCGCACCCTGTGTATAAGCAGGCCGTGGTCGATGCGGACGAGCGGGCGACCGCCGTAACGCGCGCCTGCACCGGCAAGCCGTCGCGCGCGTGGCGCAGCCCGTTCGTCGCCGAGTGGGAAGGGCGCGAGGCCGAGATCCAGCCGTACCCGGAGCAGGCGATCGACCACTTCTGGCGCGCGTACGCCGGCGCGATCGAGGGCGACCTCGAGCAGGGCTTCTTCCCGCTGGGGCAGTGCGCGGCGGCGATCGACGAGATCCTGCCGGCCGCCCGGATCGTCGACCTGCTGGCGGCGCCGGCCGAGGTGGCGGCGTGACCGCGTGACCGCATGACCTCCGAGCTGGAGCGCCTGGTGATCGCCTCGACGAAGCTCGCGCGCGCCGATGACTGGGGCCGGGAGGCGCTGCGCGTGAATCGGCGGCTCGCCACCGCCGCGCCGCGCTCCGCGCCGGTGCTGCTGCGCCTCGCCCGCTGCCTCGTCGAGGCGGGCGAGCTGGAGGCGGCCCGCGACGCCTACTCGCGCCTGTTCGAGCTGGAGCCCGACGAGCAGACCCGGCGCATCGCGCAGCACAAGCTGGCGGAGATCCGCGCCCGCCTGGGCGCCCGTCGGGTCATCGATCCGCTGGAGGCGCTGCGGCACGGCGAGGCGGCGGTGGCGAAGGGCAAGCTCGACGAGGGCGCCGCCTGGTTCGAGCGGGCGCTCGACCTGGTCGAGCGTGACGGCGGCGACGAGGGCGCCGTGCTGCGGTCGTGGGCCGAGGCGCTGCGCGACGCGGGCAAGCCCCGCGAGGCGCTGCGGCCACTGCGGCGGGCGGCAGCGCTCGACCCGTCACGGCGCGGCAACACCGCCACCTACGTCGCTCTGTAGCGACGCTCGCCGAGGCCGGC
>JANXXF010000195.1 GCA_025350775.1 Actinomycetes bacterium | reverse complement strand
GAACCTGGCCGGCCGGGGCGAAGGCGATGCCCTTGTAGGTCGTGTTCGCAGGAGCCGTGGCGACGGTTGTGAACAGGCCCGTGATGGCGGCCCCGCTACCGGAGGCATCCGTGAACGCGAGCACCTTCGAGCCGTCGAGCGTGGTGAGGTACAGCTGCGCCACGCCACCGGTCGCGCTCGCTGCCAGGTGCGCGAGGGCGCCCGCCGCCGCAGCGCTCGTGCCCGCCGCGACCCAGGTTCCGGACACGAGGGTGAACTTCCTGATCGCCGTGCCGTCGGCGACGTAGAGCGTGTCGGCGGTGGCGCCGCCGAGGCTGACGAACGCGAAGCCGTAGGGCGAGGTGGCGGCGGCAACGAGCGTCGGCGCGCCCGGGTTCGTGAGCGGCGGCGTCCCGGTGGCGCTTACCTGGTAGATGCCGGTCGTCCCCGAGCCGGTGCTGTAGAAGAGGTTGCCCCCGAAGATGCGCGGCACGCGCGCATTGGTGCTCGCAGTGACGATCTGCGTCGAGGCTCCCGTCACGCCGAGCGCCTGCCTGACCAGCCCGGCGGGCGTGCCCGCGCCGCTCACCCAGAACGCCGAGCCGTCGACCGACACGGCGCCACGCACGTTGTTCGCGCTGAACGCGTCGGAGATCGTGCTGGAGGTGTCGACGCCGCCGGCACCGGAGATGCGGGCGACCACACGAGGCACCGCCGCGCTCGTGGTCGACGCGACGCCCGCCGCACCCGGCACGGCGCTGTACCCGGCGAGCGTGAGCACGCTCCCGTTCGTCGAGAGCGCGAGCGACCCCTCCGAGCTCGCCGTGCCACTCAGCGTGAACGGCTTGTTGGCCCCCGAGGCAGCTGTCGGCAGCGCGATCGGCGCGCCCGTGACACCGCTCGAGAGCAGCGGGACGATCGAGACCTGGGTGGCCGCGCTGGTGAGAGCAGCAGCGCCCGAGCCGACCTGCACGACGTCGAGGAAGTCGGGTACACCGGCACTCGAGGCGCCGCCCACCGCAGCGAGCGACCCGAAGGCAGCGGCCGCCAGTACGGCCCCCACCGCAAGCACGCGCACCACCTGGACAACGGGACGCTGATCTCGGCACAGCACGGACGGCCTCCTCGGAATAGGGAACGGGACGGGCGCCCGGCGCCGTCTCCGGCAGCCGCAGCGCTCGTCCCGTCACCGTGCCTGAGCGCGACCCCCCGAATGGTGTCCGATCAGTGCCCGAATCGAGGCAGTTCGGTGAAGCCCGGTCAGCCGGGCAGGACGAAGCCGGCCTCGACGAGCTCGGCGACGATCGCGGTCGCGGAGGCAACGAGCCGATCGGACGGCTCCTCGTCGCCGAGCAGCCCGGCCGCCACAGCGATCGCCTCGCGCAGCGTCCTCGTCCCGTCGAGCAGCCCCAGCAGGATCATGGTGGGACCGTCCAGCGCACCGCGGAACCCGAGCCCTTCGGTCAGCACGAGCGAGGCGCTCGACACGCTCCAGCGGCCATCCGAGGGCGTGAGCGTCTGCTCGACCCGACACGCCGGCGCCAGCCGCGGCCGCGTCTCGAGCAGCGCCAGCCGGTCGGACAATGCCGCGAGGTAGTCCATTCCGGCGAACACCCGCTCGACGTGCAGGCCACCGTCGGCGAGCCTCCCGGCGGGCAACTCGTTGCGCCGCACCCAGTTCGCGCCGCCCGCCCGCCGGCGCAGCACGATGGCGCCGTAGGCGACGGCCTCGATGCCCAGCTCCGCGAGGTACGCGAGCCAGCGGTCGAGCGCCTCCTCGTGGGCCGGCCTGTCACCCGCGAGCGGCTGCAGCCAGCTCGAGCTATGCGCGAGGGGATCGTCGCTGCGGTAGTGGAGGAGCCACGCATCGCACCCGCTCCCCTCGATCCAGCGCTCGAGCGGCGCCCACCACTCCTCGGCGGCGCCGTGCGCCCAGCTGATCAGGATCACTGCGAATCCGCCCTCGCGCAGGTACGCCGGCGCCTGGGTCACGACGCCGCGCGAGACGGCATCTCCGGCCAGGCCGCCATCCCGGTAGAGCATGGCGCTCTCCGGTGAGATCACGTACGGCGGGTTGCTCAGCACGAGATCGAACAGCTCGCCGGCGACGGGCTCGAAGTAGCTCCCCTGGCGGAACTCGACGTTGGCGACGCCGTTGAGCTGCGCGTTGAAGCGCGCAAACAGCAGGGCACGACCGTTGAGGTCGACCGCGGTGACGCGCGCGGAGTGGCGGCTTGTGAACAGCGCCTGGATCCCGAGGCCGGTGCCGAGGTCGAGGGTGGCCTCGACGTGCCGGCGGACGGCGAGCTTCGCCAGGGTGATCGAGGGCGAATGGACACCGGCGACGAAGTCCTCCTCGAGCTCGCTCGACCCCTCGTCGTTGCGGTCGCAGGCGAGCACGAGGTCGCCGAAGGGGACGAGCCGGACGCACGCGACCAGAGCGGCGTCCCGGCGCTCGACGAGCCCGAGCCGCTCCAGCCGCTCCACCGGGAACGGGTCGAGAGCAGCGGCGAGGTCGCCCTCGGCCACCGGCTCGCAGAGCAGGAAGAGCGTGACGAGAGCCGTCAGCGGCGACCCGGCGGGCAGCCGGCGGAGGTGGATGGGAACGTCGGCGAGGCTCGGGCCGCCGTCGCCCTCGGCCCCCAGCGCCGTCCGTACGGCGTCCGCGCGATACCCCGCGCGATCGAGTGCAGCGCGCAGCAGAACGGCGCCCTCCTCGTCTTCGAGGGAGGGCGCCGTTCGCTGCAGATCGTCGGCGGCCGAGGCCACGAGAGCGGCGAGCCTGGCTTCCGTCTAGATCTTCGTCCCCTTCTTCAGATCCCAGCCCGC
>JANXXF010000184.1 GCA_025350775.1 Actinomycetes bacterium | reverse complement strand
GTGAACGGCATCTCGCCGGCCTCCAGCAACTTCACGAGGTATGGGCGGGAGAGATGCAGCAGATCGGCGGCCTCCTGGGTGGTGAGTTCCACGCCCTGGGGGAGGAGCGAGACGACCATTCCGCGGGAAAGGCTCTCCACTGCGAGCTTCAGCGCGACGAACGCCGACTGGGGAATCTCGATCTGCTCGCCCGTCGCACTGACTAGACGCGCAGAGGCATGCGCGGTGGAGATCGCCTCAATCACCGCGCGCAGCTGACCAAGCTGTTCGTGCTCAGCTGGAGTGGGTCGAACACGTGCTTCGTCGATCACAGCGGACACGGAGGCTCCTCGAGGTGCTTCGTCTTCTATCGTAATCGAAGTGAACGATCTTGGGTAGCGAATATTTCGCACTGTAAGAAGCGTTTAGACCACAAAGTCCACAAGAGAGTTCAAAGATCGTGTACTATAGGGCTAATGGATACTCCCTTACAGAAGATGTCGCCTCTGCCGGAAGCGCCGGACATCCTGACCGTCCGCGAAAGCGCGCGCCGCTTAGGGGTGCACGAGAACACCGTCAGGAACTGGATCCGCGCCGGCGTGCTGACATCCGCCCGCGTCCCAGGTTCGAGATTCCATCGGCTCGAGGAGCGCGAGGTGGAGCGTCTCAGCCGCGAGCGAGGTCGAACGGTGTCATCTGTGGCCTTTGACCGCCGTGCCATCGGGCCTGAGCTCATCGACGCCAGGCAATTGAGTCAATGGTCCAAAATGCCGGAGGCACAGAGCAAGCTCCCAGAGATCGTCCGTCGGCTGCTCGCTGCAACGCCTGGCATCACCAACCTCTCGTTCAGGGCAGGCGACGGGATCTCGGCACGTGGCTGGGACGGTCGCGCCGATTCGAGCGGAACTGCGTACCTTCCTCAAGGCGCCCTTTGCTTCGAACTCAGCGTCGAGCGGGTTCCGAAGTCGAAGGCCGATGCGGACTACAAGAAGCGGACTCTGGATCCGCTCGGTGTGAACCCAACCGATTCCACCTTCGTTTTCGTCACGCCCCACAGGTGGGCCGGATCCGCTCAGTGGGCCGCCGATCGGCGTTCGGAGGCCGCCTGGGCCGACGTGAGGGTCCTCGACGCGGACGACCTGGAGGGCTGGCTCCAGGCAACGCCGGCTGTTCACTACTGGCTCTCCGAGCAACTCGGGCGACGACCAAGTGACGCGGAGACTCTCGAGAGATGGTGGGATGGATTCAGGGCGGCGACCGACCCTGCGCTGCCGGCCGAACTCTTCCTCGCCGGTCGAGATCAGGAGCGCGCGGACCTCGTCGGCTTTCTGGAGGGCCCTCCAGGCGTCGCGGCCGTTCAGGCTGACTGGCGGGAGGACGCGCTGGCATTCGTGGTCGGTACGATCAGAGGCATGCGGACGGGAGGTGACCAAGCGCCCCATCCCGCGCTTCTCGTCGACTCTCGCGAGGTATGGAACAGGGTAGTCCCCGCATCAGGTCGGCTCACGCTCCTACCTCGCTACGAAGACCCTGACCTGGCTAGCGCCAGGCGCCACGATCACCACGTGGTCATCCCCATCGGTCGCGACGGCCTGGCACGCGGCCAGACGATCGCGTTGCCACCTCCGCATCGGCAACTAGCCGAGGAGGCGCTTAGGGAGATCGGCGTGGCGCCCGACCGCGTCCACCGTCTCGCCAGTCTGGCGAGACGGAGCATGCCTGCCCTGGTGCGGGAACTTGCGCGTGACCCAGTCCGCTCCCGTCCGCCCTGGTCTCGGGTGCCACACACCAGCCTCCTGGCGCCCTTGATGCTTGCTGGAGCATGGACCACGACGGATGCCGACACGGCAGCAATCGCTGAACTGACAAACGATGAGTGGCCGAAGGTAGAGCGGTTGCTCCGGGACATGGTGACCACTCCCGACCCGCCGTGGGTGATCTCAGGCAGACAATGGTGTCTGGCAGCCCCTGACGAAGCGTTCCTCCTTCTTCGCCACGCCCTCACGGGGGACGATCTTGTTCGCTGGCGCAACCTCATCGTCGTAGTACTGCACGAGACGGATCCGGCGCTTGATCTCCGTCCCGACGAGCGGCTATTGGCGGGCGTCAGCGGCGTCTCGAGACGGTTCTCAAGCACGCTCCGACGCGGTGTAGCGGAGGGCATCGCGCTCGTCGGTTCCTTAGACGACGATGAGTTGCACGACGGCACCAGCGGCGCCGAATACGCGAGCGCCGTCGTGACATCGCTCCTTCAGCAGGCGAACGAGGGTGAAACGGGCGCCCTCTGGCAATCCTTGTCCGATGTGCTTCCGCTCCTGTCTGAGGCGGCTCCGCGGTCATTCGTCGACGCCGTGCAGGCCGACGTCGACCGCGGGGGCCGGCTCCTTTCGTCGATGTTCCAGGATGTCGACCAAGGAATCTGGGTGCCGACCTCGTCCCCCCACACCGGCCTGCTCTGGGCGCTAGAGAACGTCTGCTGGCGGCCCGAGTTCCTCGCGGAGGCGTCACTCGCGCTGGCGGCGTTGGCCGTGGGCGATCCCGGTGGACGTCTCGCGAATCGACCGCTGGCGAGTCTTACGTCGGTTCTCGACCTCTCCAGCCGGCACACGACCGGCTCTCCGGGACTTCGAAAGCGCGCTCTAGATCGGATCAGCGAGGGATTCCCGACCGTCGCCTGGCGCCTGATCGAGACGCTATGGCCGGGACATCTTTCGGAGCCCTTCGCTCCTTCCGCCCCCCGGTTTCGGGACTGGAAGCCCGAGAGCAAGCGAGTATCGGTCACCGAATGGCTTGAGATGGTGGGCCATCTCGTCAGCGTCGGTATTGCAATGGCCGGCGACGATGCTACTCGTTGGGCGCAGCTCGTGACCCGCCTGGGACCGCTTCCACCGAACGAACGAGCATGCGTGCTCGGGCAGCTCGAGACATTATGCGCGGAATCGCGTATCGGACAGAGCGGGCAATCAATCGTCTGGGAAGCGCTTCGAGATGAGGTCGCCAGGCATCGCACGTTCCCGGACGCTGACTGGTCGATGACGGAGGACGTCCTTTCCCGGATGCAGACGCTCGCGGAAACCATCGAGCCGGTTGAGGACACAAGTCGGTTCGCATACCTCTTCGACTGGCGACCGGACTTGCCGGGCGTTGATGC
>JANXXF010000343.1 GCA_025350775.1 Actinomycetes bacterium | reverse complement strand
GGGCCGCAGGTGAAGGAGCTGGTACGGCTGTACCGGAGCGGCGATAGCGAGGGTACGCGGCGTCTCAACGACAGGCTGCTGCTCGTCAACGCAGCGCTCGGCGTGGTGACGAACCCGATCGCGGTCAAGGCCGCCCTGAACCTGCTCGGCCACGAGGTGGGCGGGTTGCGGCTCCCGCTCGTCGAGGCGACCGACGCCGAGGTGGCGCACATCCGCGCGGGCCTCGAGGAGTCCGGCGTCCTGCGCAGGTAGCCTCTAGGGCTGTGCCTTCCCCGACGCTCCGCATCATCCCCCTCGGCGGTCTCGGCGAGGTCGGGAAGAACATGACGGTCTACGAGACCGAGGGCGGCTGCATCGTGATCGATGCCGGCATCGCCTTCCCGCGCGACGAGCATCTCGGCGTCGACCTCATCCTGCCGGACATGGCGTACCTGAGGAACCGCGACGACATCCTCGCGGTGGTCATCACGCACGGTCACGAGGACCACGTCGGCGGTCTGCCGTATCTGCTGCGCGAGGTGTCGGTGAAGGAGGTCTGGGCGACGCGGCTGACGCTCGGCCTGCTCAAGTCCAAGCTCGACGAGCACGGCCTGTTGCGCGCCGCGGAGCTGCGCGAGGCGAAGCCTGGCGTGCCGGTGCAGATCGGGCCGTTCAAGCTCGACTTCATCCGCGTCGCCCACTCGATCCCCGACTCGGTCGCGATCGTCGTCGAAACTGCGGCCGGCCGCGTCCTCCACACCGGCGACTACAAGATCGACCACACTCCCGTCGACGGCCAGGGCACCGACGTCGGTGCGCTCGCCGCGCTCGGCAACAAGGGCGTCGACCTGCTGCTCGGCGACTCGACCAACGCAGAGCGCCCCGGCTACACCGGCTCGGAGCGGCTCGTCGGCGAGGCGTTCCGCAACATCATCCCGACCCGTGAGGGGCGGATCCTCGTCGCCTCGTTCGCGTCGAACCTCCACCGTATGCAGCAGGCGATCGACATCGCCGTCGAGGTCGGGCGCAAGGTCGCCGTCGTCGGTCGCTCGATGCGCAAGAACCTCAACATCGCGACGAGTCTCGGCTACCTCGAGGTGCCGGCGGGCACGATTATCAAGCCGGCCGACATCGACCGCTACGACCCCGACCAGGTGCTCATCCTCTGCACCGGCAGTCAGGGCGAGCCGATGTCGGCACTCACGCGCATCGCCTACGACGACCACTCGACGGTGCGTATCGAGCGCGGCGACACGGTGATCATCTCGGCGAAGCCGGTTCCCGGCAACGAGCTGCGCGTACACGACTCGATCAACCGGCTCGCGCGGGCCGGGGCGGAGGTGCTCCACCAGGACATCGCCGACGTCCACGTCTCCGGCCACGCCTGCCAGGAGGAGCTGCGCATGATGCTCGCGCTCACCCGGCCGAAGGCCGTCATGCCGATTCACGGCGAGTTCCGGATGCTCACCGCGCATGCGAGGCTCGCCCGTGACGCCGGCGTCCCCGACGACCAGATCATCATCGGCGACAACGGCACCGTCGTCGAGCTCTCGGCGTCCGGGGTGCGTGTAATCGGCGAGGTCGAGACCGGCATGACCTTCGTCGACGGGCTCGGCGTCGGTGACATCGGCGACGTCGCCCTGCGCGACCGCCGCCATCTCTCCGAGGACGGCGTCGTGATCATCGTCGCCACGCTCTCGCTGCGCAGCGCGCTGTCGCCGCCCGACCCGGAGCTGATAGCACGGGGCTTCGCCGGCGACGAGCTCATGCTCGAGGAGATGCGCCACAAGGCGGCGACCATTCTCCAGGAGTGTCTCGCCGACGGCATCGACGAGATCAAGCTGCTCCAGGAGCATCTGCACGACGGCGTCGGTCAGCTCGTCTACGACCGCTCTCGCCGCCGGCCGATGATCCTGCCCGTCGTCATCGAGGTCTGACCTCGCCGTGGCGGCGCCCGGCTGGGCCGACATCATCGCCACCTTCGGCGAGCGCGAGACGCAGCAGCGACTGACGGCACAGCTTGCCGCCTGCGAGGCGTCAGCACTCGCGTTCTGCCGGCTGCTCGAGCGCTGGGCGAAGGGGCAGGCCGAGCCCGGCACCGTCGGCGGCCGGCAGGCCGCGCTCCGGCATGCCGCCCAGCGCGCCGAGACGGCCCTGACGGGCCTGGAGCGGCCGCTCGACCGTTATCTGCTGGAGCTGGAGCCCGATCGCGCAGAGGGCCGCTCCTGGTACGGCGAGCCCGGGGCGGGGGAGCTGATCGAGTGGGGACCGGTGCTGGCCCGAGCAGGCGTCTCGGTGGCGGCGGTGCGCATCGCGCAGTCGTACCTCGAGCTGGCCGTGCTCGTGCGCGCGCTGGAGGGACTCACCGACGCGGCGCGCATTGGGATCGCGCCCGACCGCTCGTCCCTCTGGGCCGGTCTCTTCGACCTGCGCGAGAACCTGCTCGGCAACGCGCTCGACGACCTGCGCGCGATCTCCGCGTAGGGCCACGCCGGGGCTGCACCTCGCGGGGCCGCGCTACGCGGAGTGCCAGTTGCGGCGCCCGCCGCCGCCCGCGGCGCGCAGCATCAGCTGCGTCTCCTCCTCGGGCCGCAGCGCGCCGTGGTCGCGGACGAGATCGCGGTACATCTGGACGATCACGCCACGCGTCGTCGCCAGCTCGGTGCGGTCGAGCTCGTCGGCTCCGAGCCACTCCGCGAGGGTGGCCGCGTCCTCCTCCGATTCGAGGCCGACGTCGCCGGTCAGCGTGTCGAGCCGGCCGATCGCCCGTAGGTCGCCACCGTCAACGCGCCTGCGCAGCTCGTTGCGCTGGTCACGGGAGCGGGCGTAGGCGCGCTCGGCCCGGTCGGCGAAG
>JANXXF010000172.1 GCA_025350775.1 Actinomycetes bacterium | reverse complement strand
CGTACAGCGGCGTCTGGCACTCCTGCACCCGCTCGAAGCTGCCGCGGTCGGCGAGCAGCCGCTCCGGCAGCGACGGCAGCGAGTCCGCGTACTCCAGCAGCAGCTCGAGGCGCAGCTCCCGCTCGTAGTCGGCGAACTCGTCGACGATCGCCTGCAGCTCCTGGCGCATCGTGAGGCCCGTCCTCGCTACTTCTCGATGGGGACGCGCACGGCGTTGCCCCACTCGACCCAGGAGCCGTCGTAGTTGCGGACGTGCTCCAGCCCGAGCAGGTGCTTCAGCACGAACCAGGTGTGGCTCGAGCGTTCGCCGATGCGGCAGTAGGCGACAACGTGGTCGGCGGCGGTGATGCCCTGCTCGCCGAAGTAGATCGCCTCGAGCTCGGCGCGCGTGCGGAAGCTGCCGTCGTCGTTGGCGGCACGCTTCCAGGGGACGCTCTTCGCGGTGGGGATGTGCCCCGTGCGGATCGCGCCCTCCTGCGGGTAGTCGGGCATGTGCGACAGCTCGCCGGAGTACTCGCCGGGCGAGCGGACGTCGACGAGCGGCCCCTTGCCGATGTGCGCGAGCACGTCCTCCTTGAAAGCCCGCAGCGTGCGGTCGTCGCGCGGCACGACGGGGTACGCGGCGGGCGCCGGCTTCGGCACGTCCTTCGTCAGCGCGCGGCCCTCGGCGATCCATTTGGCGCGGCCGCCGTCGAGCAGGCGCACGTCCGCGTGGCCGAACAGCGAGCACACCCACAGGGCGTAGGCGGCCCACCAGTTGTTGTTGTCGCCGTAGAAGACGATCGTCGTGTCGCGGCTGATGCCCTTCCTCGTCATCAGCGCCGCGAAGCCCTCGGCGTCGACGTAGTCGCGCGCGACCTGGTCATTGAGGTCGTTGTGCCAGTCGAGCTTGACGGCGCCCGGGATGTGGCCGGTCTCGTACAGCAGGACGTCCTCGTCGGACTCCGCGACGACGATGTTCGGGTCGTCCAGCCGCGCGGCGAGCCAGGCGGTGGTGACCAGACGCTCCGGGTGGGCGTAGGACGCGAGCTTGGCGTCGGGATCGCGCTCGACGGGCATCGGTGCTCCTCTCGTGCTGCTGCAGGGACGCCCGCTAGCGTAGTCGCGCCGATCAGGGCTACGCCGGCCGCTACCCTTCGACGGTGAACTTCGATCCCAGTGCGCCCGGCAGCGCGACCAAGCCCACGCTGCGCGGCGTGTCGCACGAGGTGGCGTTCTTCGTCGCCATCGCCCTCGCCGTGCTGCTCGGGCTGAGGGCGCAGGGCGCCGCGGGCATCTCGGGCGCGATCGTGTTCGGGGTCAGCGTGGCCGCGATGTTCGGCACCAGCGCGCTCTACCACCGTCGCACCTGGTCGGCTCCGGCCCGTCGCTGGATGCGGCGCATGGATCACGCGATGATCTACACGCTCATCGCTGGCACCTACACGCCGTTCGCGCTGCTCGTGCTGCACGGCAGCTGGAAGATCGTCGTGCTGGCAGTCGTCTGGAGCGGCGCCGGTGCCGCGATCCTGCTGAAGATGCTGTGGGTGGATGCCCCCAAGTGGCTGGCCGCGGTGATTGCGATCGCGCTCGGCTGGGTCGGCGTCATCGTGGCTCCACAGCTGTTCAGCGGCATCGGCATCGCCGGGGCGTTGCTGCTGGTGACCGGCGGGGTCGCCTACACGGTCGGCGGGATCGTCTACGCGCGCCGGCGCCCCGACCCGTTTCCGACGGTCTTCGGCTACCACGAGGTCTTCCACGCGCTCGTGATCGCCGCGGTCGCGCTGCAGTACGCAGTGGTCGCCTTCTTCGTGCTGCCGCTGGGGCACTGAGCGCGACCGCGATGCCACACGGCCTGATCCTGCTCACGGGCGCCACCGGCTACATCGGCGGCCGGCTGCTGAGCGCGCTCGAGGCGCGCGGCGAGCGTGTGCGCTGCCTCTCGCGGCGCCCCGATCTGCTCGCGCCCCGGGTCGGCGGCGGCACCGAGGTCGTCGGTGGCGACGTGCTCCGCCCGGACACGATCCCGGCCGCCCTCGCCGGCGTCGATGCCGCCTTCTACCTCGTCCACTCGATGAGTTCGAGCCGCCCGTTCGACGCTGCCGACCGGGCCGCCGCCGAGGCGTTCGGCGCGGCGGCACGGGCGGCAGGCGTTCGCCGGATCGTCTATCTCGGCGGCCTCGGCGAGGGCGGCGAGCTGTCGAAGCACCTCGAGTCACGCCAGGAGGTCGGGCGGATCCTGCGTGAGAGCGGCGTGCCCACGATCGAGCTGCGCGCGTCGATCGTGATCGGCTCCGGCAGCGCCTCGTTCGACATGCTGCGCGCGCTCGTCGACCGCCTCCCGTTCATGATCTGCCCGAAGTGGGTCAACACGGAGGCGCAGCCGATCGCGATCGAGGACGTGATCGCCTACCTGCTGGCCGCACTCGACCGCGAGCCCAACGGCAGCGAGGTCTTCGAGATCGGCGGCGCCGACACCGTCACCTACCTCGAGCTGATGAAGGAGTACGCGCGGCAGCGCGGCCTGCGCCGCGTGATGATGCCGGTGCCGGTGCTGAGCCCGCACCTGTCGAGCCTCTGGCTCGGTCTGGTGACGCCCGTCCATGCCGGCATCGGCCGCAAGCTCGTGGACTCGCTGCGCAACCGCACGGTTGTGCTCGACCCGTCGGCGCTCGCGGCCTTCCCAGTGCGGCCGCTGGCGTTCGCGCAGGCGGTGACGCGGGCGCTCGCGAATGAGGATCGCGCGTTCGCCGAGACGCGCTGGTCGGACGAGGCGTTCGCGCAGTCCCAGCCGTACGGAGGCGAGCGGCGCGGCTCACGGCTCGTCGACTCGCGGGCGGCGGTCGTCGCGGCGTCCCCAGCGGCGGTGTTCGCGCCGATCCAGCGCATCGGTGGCGAGACGGGCTGGTACGAGGGCGCGCTGCTGTGGCGGCTGCGCGGCTGGCTCGACGTGCTCGTCGGCGGGCCCGGGCTGCGGCGCGGGCGACGCGATCCGGTGGGCATCCGCATCGGCGACACGATCGACTTCTGGCGGGTCGAGGCCTTCGAGCAGGACGCGTTGCTGCGGCTTGCCGCCGAGATGAAGGTGCCCGGCCGTGCCTGGCTCCAGTTCGAGGTGCGGGCGACCGGGAGCGGCTCCTCGGAGATCACGCAGACCGCGGTCTTCGAGCCCAACGGCCTCTTCGGGCTGGCCTACTGGTACGCCCTCTGGCCGATGCACGGCTTCATCTTCGGCGGCATGCTGCGCACGATCGCCGCAGCCGGCGCGCGCGCCGGCGGCTGAGTGGGGCGCCGGCAACGCGGGGCGCCGAACACGCGCAGCGCCCCAGCTAGCCGCGGCTGCGGGCGCGCGACTCGACGAGGTCGAGGATCGCCTCGAGCAGCCGGCCCGACGCGAGGACGTGCTCGCGCGCGACCGCCCGCGCTCCGTCGGGGCTGCCTGCCGCGATCGCCGCCAGGATCGCCTGGTGCTGACGCTCGTTGCGGAGGTAGAGATCGTCGAGCTCACCGCGCGCCGACCAGGTGACCTGCGCCGTGAACGTCCGCCGCGCGCCCCGCGCGAGCGACGCCAGGTAGGGCGCGCCCGCCGCCTCGTAGATGACGTCGTGGAAGGCATGGTTGGCCTGCATCCACTCGATCGCGAGGGCGCCGTCGTCGATGCCCTCGCGGGCCTTGCGGCGCATCTCGGTGGTCAGGTCGGCGAAGCGTAGCTCGGCGCCGCGCAGCGTGGCCAGGTCGGCCTCGCTCATCCGTGTCGTCGCAAGCGCGGTGGCGAGCCCCTCCAGCTCGGCACGGACAAGGAAGGCCTCGCGCAGCTCGTCGCGGGAGATGGTGCGGACGCGGACGCCGCGGTTGGGCACGAACGAGACGAGGCCGAGGGCGGCGAGGCGGCGCAACGCCTCGCGGATCGGCGTGCGGCTGACGTCGAAGCGTTCCGACAGCTGCTCCTGGCGCAGCACGACGCCGGGCGGGATCAGGCCGGAGACGATCTCGTCCTCCAGCATGCGGGCAATGTCGTCCGCCTTGGTGCTGAGCAGGGCCACGGCACCCGCAGTGTACGGCGCACCTGGCGGCGGCATGCCGCAACGCCGCCCCCGCGCTCTCGCGCCCTCCTCCCCGGCGTGCAGGTGGCCCCGAGCCCTCGGCGGCGTTGAGCCGGCGCACCTCGTCCCAGCTGCGCACCCGGCTGGCCGGGTCAAGGCCGGTGGTCGGCGCGGCTAGCCTGACCGCGCCCGGTCGGACAGGTCGGCGAGCATCTGGCGCAGCTGCGCCGCGATCACGAAGCCGTCGCCGGGCGGCAGGTCGAGCCGGTCGAGCCGCTCCCGCGCGCGGTCGGCGACGGGCCGCTCGTCGCTGCCGCGCACTGCCAGGTCGGTCGCCTCCGCGATGTCGCGGGTGGCGGCGGCGAGCTCGAGCCCGGCCGCCGTGCCGTGCAGCGCCCGGTCGGCGTCGGCGACGTCCCGGGCGACCGAGCGGGCGTGGCGGTAGAGCCGGGCGGCGATACGGACGCGCCGGTCGAGGCTCGCCACCGCGGGCGCGTCGCGGCGGCGCAGCGGGTTGAGCCGGAGGGCACGTGCGGCGTTCTCCAGGTCGAAGGTCATGCGGACTGCGTCCAGCGAGTTGGCGCGCATGTCCGCGAGCGCGGTCGCGGCCGCGCCGCTGCCGGTGGCGAGATCGTCGGCCACGGCGGTGAGGTCGGTCGCGAGCGCCTGCCGCAGCCGCGAGAGCCGCAGCCGCAGCTCTCGGGCCGGGTCGGGCGGCCACAGCAGCGCAGCCACGACGATCGCGACGCCGGCGCCGATCGCGGTCTCCCAGATGCGCGTCACGCCGACGTGCGCCACGTCCATCCGGCCGAGCCCGATCAGGAAGAGCGCGCTCACCGCCACCTGCACGTTGGGCCGCCCGCCCACCCGCAACGGGATGCCGGCGACGGCGCCCGCCAGCAGGCCGAGGCCGACCTGTGCGTACAGGCCGAGCCCGGTGTGCAGCAACGCCACGCCGATGCCGACGCCGGCGAAGACGCCGAGGATCCGGCCGAGCGAGACGCTGACGGCGCTGAACGGGTCGCCGCTCATCGCGACGAATGGGACGAGCGCCGCGAAGATCGGCCGCGGCTCTCCTGCGAGCACGCCCAGCCGCCAGGCCAGCGCGCCAGCAAACGCCATCTTCAACGCCAGGCGCCCCTCGGCGACGAGGTCGCGCTCGACGGTGAGCCGGTCGAGCAGCCGGAAGCGGTCGCGGCGAGTCAGACCGCCCCGAACTTCGCGAGCGCCGCCGACAGCGACAGCCCGGCGGCGAGCTCCTCCCGGATCAGCACCTCACGGGCCCCGAGCGCCTCGGCCTGCTCGAGCACCGCCTCGACGACGGCGCGCGGGATGCAGATGGCGCCGTCCTCGTCCGCCAAGATGAAGTCGCCGGGCGACACGGTGACGTGCGCGACGGTCGCGCCGGGCATCGGCACGGGGCTGTCGCAGCCCGTCACCTTCCAGCGCCCGATCGACTGCACGGGCGTCCGGTAGCGGGCGTACACCGGGAACTGCTGCTTGCCGACCCAGGCGACGTCGCGGATGCCGCCGTCCACGAGTGCACCGACGCAGCCGCGCTCCTTCATGCCGATCGCGATCAGCTCGCCGAAGAAGCAGACGCCCGCGCCGTCGCCGCTCCACACCGAGACGGTGCCGGGGGTGAGTCGCGCGCACGCCGCCATCTTGTCGGGGTCGCCGCCGCCAGCCGGGTAGGGCGTCAGCTCGCCCCTGATCGTGAACGCCCAGCCTGCGAGCTTGCCCGCCTGCGCGGGGAACGGGGCGAACGACGGCGCAAGGCCCTGGTCGGGCAGGCCGAGCGTGTCGAGGACGTCGGCGACGTTGGCGGCGTCGACGGCGAGGAAGCGCTGCCGGATCGCCTCGGCGGTGGCGGGATCGAGGGTCGAAGTCATCGGCGGGCTCCTTGCGGGGTCGGCTGGAAGGGGGCGGCGGGGCGCTCGGCGGTCTCGGCCTTCTGCTCGGCGGCGGGGCGCTCGGGCCTGGTCACGAGCCCACGCTCAGCGGCGCGGTGCGCCGGCGCAGCAGGCTGATCACCGAAAGGGCGGTGATCCGGCCAGTCTTCGGGTTCTCGGAGGGGACGTTCTCGATCGTCATCGTGAAGTCGGCGACGGCGGAGCGCACTACGATCGTGTGCGTGTTCCTGGTGACGGCCGGGTCGGCCCAGATCTCGACCTCGGTGCGGTCGGGGCCGATGCCGGCGAGGGCGAGGGCGACGGCGACGTTGAGGTTCGCCGGGAACCCCTTGGCGGCGCCGCGGGCGGTGCCCGAGAAGACACGTACCGGCTCCTGCAGGTCGTCGAGCGAGAGGCCCTCGAGGTGCGGCGCGCCGGCGAGGCCGCGCGGCGGCTTGCGCGTGGTGAGCCGCACCGACTCGATGCCGCCCTCGGCGGCGGCGCGCACGGCGTCCAGGCCGAGCAGGGCTCCGGTGGGAACGGTGATCCGCCCGCCGCTCGCGGCGGCCAGCTCGACGAGGCCCGGCTGGTCGAGCAGGGCACCGACGCTGAGCACGACGACCTCCTTGCCGGCGCGCAGCACGGGCTCCGCGATCGCGGCGAGCAGCGCGGCGGGAGCGCACTCGATGACGATGTCGGCGAGCGGCTCGAGCTCCTCGATCGTGACGACCGGCACCTCGACGCCGACCTCGCGCAGCGTGGCCGCGGCGCGGTCGCGGTCGCGCGCGGCAACGGCGGTCAGCCGGTAGCCGGGGACGCCCTCGCTGAGGCGCCGGGCGAGCTCCTTGCCGATGGCGCCGAGGCCGGCGATGGCGACGCGCGCCTCCACAGGGTGGGCCGCGGCGGGGTGGGCCGCGGCAGGGTGGGCCGCATCAGGGTCGGCCGAGGCACGGTGGGCCGCGGCACTCTGGCCGGCGGCCGTCACGCCGCGCCTCCGGCAGCCGGCGGCGGAACGATCCCGGCGTAGTGCTCGGCGATCTCGCCGGCCGTCGCCAGCCAGATGCGATCCTGCAGCCCGGCGAGGTGCTCGAGCGCGGCGCGGAAGCGGCGCAGGCGGAACGGCTGGCCGACGATGAACGTGTGCACGGTGATGCCGCAGACGAGCGGCTGGTCGACCGACTGCTCCAGCATCTCGTCGATCGTGTCGACCGTCATGTCGGCGAACGCCTGCGACGAGCCGTGGTGGAAGACGATCATCGGCACGTCGTTCACCTCGTGCGGGTACGGCACGCTCAGCAGCGGGCCGCCGCGGGTGCGCAACCACGTCGGCTGGTCGTCCATGGGCCAGTCGAGCGTGTAGCGGTACCCCGTCTCGGCCAGCAGATCCTCGGTGACGCGGCTCGGGTTGGCGCCGGGGCTCATCCAGCCGCCGGGCGGCCGCCCCTCGTTGCGCTCGATCGCCTCGTACACCTCCTGCACGACGGCGCGCTCGGCCGGCTCGTCCATGCTGTTCGGCTGGCGCGCATTGGTGGCGCCGTGGCCGACGAACTCGCTGCCGGCGGCGCGGAACGCAGCGACCAGCTCGGGGCAGTGCTCGTAGCACTCGGTATTGAGCAGCACCGTGGGCCGGACGGCGTTGGCCGCGAGCGCGTCGACCATGCGGAAGCCGCCGACACGGTTGCCGTACTCGCGCCACGCCCAGTTGTAGGTGTTCGGATGCTCGAGGCCGGGCGAGTAGGGGATGCCGAGGCCGCCCTCGCCGTAGGGGAAGTGCTCCACACAGACGGCGATGTAGACGGCCAGCCGGCGGCCGCCGGGCCAGCTGAAGTCCGGCCTGCGGGTGATCGGGGTGTATGCGAAGCGGTCGTGACTCGGCAGCATCGCCGGCAACACCTCCTGCGGTTGGACGGAGCCGGTGACTCAGACGGCGACGGGCTCGCCCGCGACCGGTTGCACGACGCCGACGAGGCTGTCGCGGGTGACGATCGCAGCGAGCTGCTCCTCGCTCCAGCCGTCGGTGCCAGCGGGCCGGCGGGGCACGACGATGTAGCGGATGTCGGCGGTGGAGTCGACGACGCGCACCTCGACCTCGGCCGGCAGCTCGGTGCCGAACTCGGCCATCACGGCGCGCGGCTCGACGACGGCGCGCGAGCGGTACGCGTTGCTCTTGTACCAGGCGGGCGGCGGGCCGAGCAGGGCGCGTGGGTAGCACGAGCAGAGCGTGCACACCACGAGGTGATGGACGGCAGCGGTGTTCTCCAGCGCGACCACGGTCACCGACTGGGCGGCGTCGATGCCGAGTTCGCCGGCGGCCACCTTCGCGTCGGCGAGCAGGCGCTGCTTGTACGCCGGGTCGACCCAGGCGCGGGCGACGATGCGGGCGCCGTTCGTGGGTGTGCGCGACACGAGCCAGTCGACGCCGCGCGCGACCGCCTCGGCCGTCAGGACGCCCTTCTCGACGAGCAGCGACTCGATCGCGCGCGTCCGCAGGGCGGCGGCCGGGAGGGCGCCCTCGACGGGCTCGTCGTGATCGTGATCGTGGCCGTGATCGTGATCGTGGCCGTGGTCGTGGCCGTGGCCGTCGCTCATGCTTCCTCCAGCCAGTGCTCGTAGAGGTCGAGATACACGGTGTCGGTCGCGGGCCCGGCATAGTCGGGCCACAGGTCGGTCTGGCGGAAGCCGACGTAGTAGAGCGGCCGCGCGGGCTGCCCGTCGCCGCCGAAGGCGAGCGTCTCGGGGTTGCCGTAGCTGCCCCACACGCCCGCGATGGTGCCCTGCTTGCCCTTGACGTAGGCCGGTGTCCGCACGTGGCCGACGGACGGGCCCTCGAGCACGCGCACGCGCTGGCCCGTTGCGAGCGTCATGCGCGCCGCCCGGTCACGCGCCGAGCTCCGCGACGCGCCGGTCGATCTCGGCGCCGTTGAGCACGCCCTTCTCGACGAGGACCTTCTCGATCGACGTGATCCAGCGGTCGTAGTAGGAGGCATGCTCGTAGCGCCACCGCTCCATCGACTCGACCCCGCGTCGCAGCTCGTCGACGGTCATCACGCCCCCGCCCGTGAGCGCCTGCATGAGCGCGTCGGCGGTCAGCTCCCAGTCCTCGAGCTCGTGCTCGGCACGGTCGATCGGACGGTCGTCCGGCAGGCCCCCACGGTCATGGATCAACGGCATGAGCGCAATCCTATGCGAATACGGCCCCTCCCTCCACACCGCGCAGAACCGGCACGACCCGCGCGGCGCCAGCGATGATGCCGGGCGATGGAGATCGGCATCTACACGTTCGCGGAGCTGCACCCCGTGCCCGGCAGCGGGGCCGCCGTCGACCCCGCCCGCCGCCTGCGCGACCTGATCGAGGAGATCGAGCTGGCCGACCAGGTCGGCCTCGACGTGTTCGGCATCGGCGAGCACCACCGGCCGGACTTCGCGGTCTCCGCGCCCGCGGTCGTGCTGGCGGCCGCAGCCGAGCGCACGAGCCGGATCCGGCTGACGAGCGCCGTCACGGTGCTCAGCTCGGACGACCCGGTGCGCGTCTTCCAGGACTTCGCGACGCTCGACCTGCTGTCGGGTGGCCGCGCCGAGATCATGGCCGGACGCGGCTCGTTCATCGAGTCGTTCCCGCTGTTCGGCTACGAGCTCGCCGACTACGACAGCCTGTTCGCCGAGAAGCTGGAGCTACTGCTCCGCCTGCGCGACGCCGAGCACGTCGGCTGGTCGGGCCAGCACCGGCCGGCGCTCGACGGCCTCGGCGTGTACCCGCGCCCGCTGCAGCAGCCGATCCCGGTGTGGGTCGCGGTGGGCGGGAATCCCGCGTCGGCCGTGCGCGCGGGGACGCTCGGGCTGCCGATGGCGCTCGCGATCATCGGCGGGCTGCCCGAGCGGTTCGCGCCCTTCGCCCAGCTCCACCGCGATGCCGCCCGTGCGGCCGGCCACGACCCTGTCCCCGCCCTCAGCATCAACGCGCACGGCTACATCGCCGCTACCTCGCAGCGCGCCGCCGACGAGTCGTTCCCGGCCGTGGCGGCGGCAATGAACAAGATCGGCCGCGAGCGCGGCTGGGCGCCGATCACCCGCGAGCACTTCGACGCGTCGACTGCGCTGCGCGGCGCGAGCTTCACCGGCAGCCCGCAGCAGGTGGTCGAGAAGATCCTCTTCCAGCACGAGATCTTCAGGCACGACCGCTGCCTGCTGCAGTTCAGCGTCGGCACGTTGCCGCACGCGCAGGTGATGCGCTCGATCGAGCTGCTCGGCAACGAGGTCGCGCCGGCGGTGCGCGCCGCGCTGGCGGGCTCCGGCGCCGAGCGGTTCCCCACGTAGGCGGCGCCGGCGTCGGGAACCGCCGAGTACGTGCTGCGCCCGCTCACGCACCGCGGCTGTTCAGATATGCTTGTCTACAAATGGAAACGTCGCCGTTCGCTAGGCGACCGACAAGGGGAGCCGAACCGATGACATCGATCTTCAGGGGCCGCCTCTGCGGCCACATCTGCGACGAGTGCGAGGACCCGCTCGGGAACGTCGTCGTGCGGCTCTACCGGCACCGGGAGGGCCAGGACGTGACGAGCCTGGCGGCCGCGAACCCGAAGGAGACGTTCGTCGCGAACGACGCCGCCGCGGTCGCGGCGAAGCAGGGCTCGCTGCTCGCCGAGGGGCGCACCGGCGACGACGGCAGCTTCAGCATCCCCCTGCCCAAGGACTACGACGACGGCGCCTTCGAGCTCGACGTGCGCATCGAGGGGCCGCTGCACGGCGGCCCGGCCGGGCGCGAGCCGCTCCAGTTCACGATCACGACGGTACAGCCGCGCTTCCGCGAGGTACAGAACGACCGCGTCGCCGTCTTCGAGCACTGTCTGCCGGCGCGCTCCTACTGCCTGATTCTCGCCTGGTTCGGGATCTACGCGATCTGTGGCCACGTCACGCTCTGCAAGACCAAGGCGCCGATCGGCGGCGTGCGCGTCAGCGCGTTCGACGTCGACTGGATCCAGGATGACGCGCTGGGCGACGGCACGACCGACGGGAACGGCCACTTCCTGATCTTCTACCCGGCCGCGGCTTACCAGAAGACGCCGTTCAGCTGGCTGCAGTGGGAGTGGTTCCACGGCCCGGACCTCTACTTCCGCGTCGACTACGTCCCGACCTCGACCGCGCTGCTCGTCGAGCCGCCCTCGCGCGGCCGCCAACCCGACCGCGAGAACGTCGGCCCGTGCTTCTGCGTCGAGCTCTGCCTCGAGGAGATGCCGCCGCCGCCGCCCGAGCCGCCGTCCGTCTTCCAGCGCGTCGGGGGCTACAACTTCCTCACGGACATCGACAGCGCAGCGGCCGGAACGGGCCGTACGCTCGGCGACAACCGGGCCTTCTACTCCACGATCCGCCTGAATGGCGTGCTCGCGAAACAGCTGAACGGGCACCAGGTCGAGTACGCCTTCCTCGTCACCGAGGTGAACGCGAGCGGGATCCCGATCGGGCCGACGACGCAGGTGACCCCGGCGCAGATCGCGCGCACGCGGATCGGCTCGCTCACGATCTACGCGCCGACCGGGCCGGGCGACCTGAACCCGATCAAGCTCCACAACTACACGGTCAACGGCACGGTCGGCCCCACCGAGCAAGTCGCTAGCTTCACGGCGGACGGCTGGGTGCGCGTGCCGCAGGAGTCGAACGTCTTCGCCGGCGGCTTCTACACGCCGCTCGGCGACCTGATCGAGCTCGTCACGCCAACGCTCGCCTCGTGGCCGTCGATCGACCAGACGGGCAAGCAGGCGGGCCAGACCTCGGGCCCGACCTTCGCGCACAACAAGCACTTCCGGATCGAGATGCGTGTGCGCGAGGCCGGCATACCCGGCTCGGAGATCTCGGGTGGCGTGCTCGAGAACCTCGCGATCGAGAACACCCGTTACGACAACGTCACCTACCACCCGACGTGGAACGGCTCGACGCAATCCGGCCTGATCGGCGTCGCGAAGCTCGACATCCAGCAGCTGATGGGGCCGGGCATGGGCTGCTCGGAGATCACGACCGCACTCGACGTGCTCGTCACGACGGCCCACCCGAACCTCGGGCCGGTGTCGGTGACCCTGACCGGGCCGACGGGAACGCTCGATTTCATCCCGCCGGCGGCGACCGCGAACGAGCGGGCCGGCACGGCCGCGATTCCGGCGCCACCTCCGGCGCCGCCCGGCTGGACCGTCGCCTCGCTGACGCCGTGCGCCTACGTCGTGCAGCTCTCGGCGACGCTCTTGCTCACGACCGGCGACTCGGCGCCGAACCCGTTGCAGGACTTCATGGCGTTCTGCAAGGCGTAAGGAAAGAGGAAGGGGGAGGGCGTCCCGCGCGGGGCGCCCTCCCAGCAAGCTTGGCGTCGCACCCTGCGACCTAGCCCCCCAGCACCTCCGGAAAGCCGTCGGCGCGGTGTCGGCGCCCGGCCGGACGAGGCCCGCGACTGTCGGCAGATCGTCGGCGTGGTAGCCGAACTCGCCGAAGTGCCACGAGCTGCCCTCGCTGTCGTGGATCGAGACCGTGAGCCCGGCGAAGCTGCGCGACTTGCCGGCCGTGACCGTGTACGTACGCGCCGGCGCCGCGTGACCTGCCGGCTACTCCACCTACGAGGAGCGCGCCAACTCGTCCACGAACACGATCGGCACCGGCCGCGTCAGGTAGCCCGTGATCCCCTTCGCCAGGACGACCTGTGTCCGGACCTCGACGAGCGGCACCGTCGGTGCCTCGTCGGTGACGATCCGCAGCAGGTCCTTCAGCTCGCGGTTGTAACGCGGGCCGGGTGATGTGCCCAGCATCAGGCTGACGAGGTTGTCGACCTTCGCGTTCGAGTACTTGTGCGCGTTGAGGATTCCCTTCGTGCCGTTCGCCAGGAACGTGAAGAACATGGCATCGACAATGGCCGGGCGCAGGGTGTTGATCCAAGCAGCGAGCTTACCGCCGACGCGTTTCGCCTCGAACTCGGACGGCGACGCGATCACCTCCACATTGACCTTCACGCCGATCAGCGCGAGCTGCGCCTGGATGTACGCTGCGACGTCGCCCCCGTAACTGATGACTCCGGGGCTCGTGGTGAGCGTGAACTCGAGGTTCGACTGTCCGGCGGCGGCCAGAAGCTGTTTCGCCTTGGCCGGGTTATACGAGATCGGCTCGTAGCCGGTCGTCAGCGGCAGCACACTCGAGAACTGGAAACGGGCAGGCTTGCCGAAGCCCTGGTACACCGACTTGACCAGGCCGGAGCGAAGGATGCCCATGTTGATGGCCTTCCGGACGCGGATGTCGCTGAACGGCCCGAAGGCCTCGTTCAACAGCATCATGTCCATGGAGGACTCGATGTCCGGATACGCGACGAGCTTCTTGCCGTCCTCCGCAACGGCAGCCTTGAAATGGGTGCCGTCGAGGTAGTAGGTGTTATCGGCCTCGCCGTTCAGCATCAGCTGGAGCCGGGTCTGGGAGTCCGGGACCGCCTGCATGACAACGGTGTCGAAGTACATGGTCTTCGCATTCCAGAAGTTCGGGTTCTTCTTGAGCACGATCGTCTTGCCGGGATCGATCGAGTCGACGTAGTACGGGCCGAACGTCGCCGAGTGCGTCGCCAGCCAGTCCTTCGCCCAGGGGTCCGTTGAGGTCGCGTGCAGCTTGACCTCGGTCGAGTCGTAGACACCGAGGAGGTAGGGGACGAGAGCGCCGAGCGTCATCGGGCCCGGACGCGTCACGTTGACCCTGACGGTGCTCGCGTCGATCACAGTGATCGGATTATTGCGATCGATGTTCCCGGCCGACATCAGGAAGCGGGCGACGCCGTCGAGCGCATTGGCGCGATCAAAGCTCCACTTCACGTCATCCGCGGTGAGCGTGTTGCCGGCCGGGCTCTTCGCGTTCTCGCGCAGCTTGAACGTCCAACTGCCATCCGGCCCGCGCGTCCACGAGGCCGCGAGCATCGGCGCGACGGCGTAGGGCCCGGGCAGCGCCGTGGCGCCACGCAGGAGGCCCTTCGCGCGGACGAGCGGGCTCGTGAAGGTCTGGAGGTTGTCGGAGCTGGGCCGGCAGTTTGTCGGATCGACCGATGTCGGCAGGCCCGGGACGACCTTGACGAAGGTGTGCAAGGCGCTGGCCTTGCCCGAGGCCGCCGCCGCGCTCCCCGCAGCGGCGACCAGCGCCGCCGCAATTGCACCGGCGGCAACAACCGAGATCGCGCCGCGTCGAATCGTCCTGGACCAGACGGTTGCCTGCACGTTCTTTCCCCTTCCGGGAGCCTGTGAAGTCGGGAGAGACAACTCGGTCGTGCGGCTACGAGAGTGCCCGAGCGCAGCACGAGCGACTAGAGAAGAAGCGCGCCCGACTGCTCTCCGAGCGAGCGAAGCTTCTCGAGGCCCACTATGCCGGGGCCATCCCCCTCGACCTGCTCAAGAGCGAGCAAGCGCGCATCGGCAAGGAACTAGAGATCATCGCCGCGCGAACTGCCGAAACCGACGACCACCAGGCGCGGGTAGCGACGAATCTCAAGCGAGCAATGTCCCTCGCCTCGAACTGCCAGAACGCCTATGGCACGGCCTCAGCGACCATCCGACGCCTCTTCAACCAGGTGTTCTTCACGAAGCTGTACCTCCTCGACGACGACCACATACAGGGCGAGCTAACGCCGCTCTTCGAAGCGCTTACCCCTCGCGCCGCCACGGTCATACCCGAGCCCGGAAACGACAACACCCCCGAGATGAAGATCCTCGGGGGTGTTAGTCGGTCATGGTGGGCCGGAAGGGCCCTAGGTTTGAAAGAACCCAAATTGGTAGCGGGGGCAGGATTTGAACCTGCGACCTCCGGGTTATGAGCCCGGCGAGCTACCTGACTGCTCCACCCCGCGACGCAGCGGCAACTATACCAGCGCGTCGCCGGGCCGGGTGGCCGGCCGGGCGATCGGACGGGTGGCCCGGGCGGCCGGCCGAGCAGGCAGTGCCGCCCCCCGGGTACCGTCCCGGCTGTGGACGCCGTCCGCCTCGACAAGTGGCTGTGGGCAGCGCGCTTCTTCAAGACGCGCGCCCTGGCGACCGAGGCCGTGGCCGGCGGCCGGGTGCATCTCAACGGCGCCCGCGTAAAGCCGGCGCGGGACGTGCGCGCGGGCGACACGGTCGCGGTAAACGTCGGCGACGTGAGGTGGACGGTCGTCGTGGCGGCGCTGTCCGACAAGCGTGGTCCCGCGACGGTCGCCGTGACACTCTATTCCGAGACGCCGGAGTCGGTGGCAGGGCGTGAGCGTCACGCTGCCGAGCGCCGGCTGGCGCGCCCGCTCGGCGCCGACCTCGGCGAGCGACCCACGAAGCAGGCGAGACGGCAGCTCGACGCACTGCGGCGCGGGCAGGGCCAGGGCCGCCGGTAGCATCGACGGGGATGGATCTCTGGCTCGCCGCGCTGATCGTCCTCCTGCTCGCGACGGCCGCAGGCAGCGGGTACGCCGCGTGGCGGGGACTCCAACTGTGGCGGCTCTCCCGGCGCACGCTGAAGGTGCTCGCCGCGGGCAGCGACCGCATCACCGTGCGCCTGGAAACACTATCCGCGTCGAGCGAGCAGCTCGCTGCAGCGCCCGGCCGGGTCGGCGCCGCAGCGGCCGACCTGCGACGTACCGTCGCCCAGGCGGGGGTCGTCGCCGCCGCGCTCGGCGAGACGCGCGCCGCCGCCGAGACCGTAACCCGGCTGCGCCGCCGATGACGGCGCCAGGCGCGGCGCCCACTCCGGCGCCACCCGCCGCCGCCCGCGTGCGCGTCGGCGCGATCGACATGGGCACGAACTCGACGCGTCTGCTGGTCGCGGACGTCGAGGGCGGCCGCTTATCCGAGGTCGAGCGCCTCCTGCAGATCACGCGCCTCGGTGAGGACGTCGACCGCGACGGGGTGCTCGTTCCGCAGGCGATGGAGCGGGTTTACACGACGCTCGCCGGCTTCCGCGCTGTCGCCTACACGCACGGCGCGACCCGGGTGCTCGCGACCGCGACGAGCGCCGTCCGCGACGCCGCCAACGGCCGCGACTTCCTTGCCGAGATCGAGCGGCGCTTCGGCTTCGAAACGCTCCTGCTCAGTGGCGACGAGGAGGCCCTGCTCACCTTTCGTGGCATCGCGTCGACGCGGCCGATCGAGGGCGAGACGCTGATCGTCGACATCGGCGGCGGCT
>JANXXF010000171.1 GCA_025350775.1 Actinomycetes bacterium | reverse complement strand
CGGCTCGATCGTCTGGCGCGACGCCGGCGGCGCGCTGCGGGTCGGCCCGCAGTCGGCCGGCGCCGAGCCCGGCCCTGCCTGTTACGGCCGCGGTGGCACTCAGGCCACCGTCACCGACGCCAACCTCCTGCTGGGCCGCCTGCCCGATCAGCTCGCCGACGGCCTCGTGCTAGATCGGGCCGCGGCCCAGAGGGCCATGGCCGGAATCGACCCGGAGGCGGTGATCGCCGTCGTCAACGCCGAGATGCTGCGCGCGCTGCGCGTCGTCTCGGTCGAGCAGGGCAAGGACCCGCGCGACGCCGCCCTCGTCGCGTTCGGCGGCGCCGGCCCGCTGCACGCCTGCGAGCTCGCCGACGAGCTGGGGCTGACGAAGGTGCTCGTCCCGGAGGCCGCCGGCGTCCTCTCGGCGCTCGGCCTGGTCGCCAGCGAGGAGCGCCGCGACCGCGTCCGCTCCTACGTCATGCCGCTCGCCGACGCCGGTGAGCTGCCGCGCGAGGGCGAGGCCGACCTGCGCTACCGGGGCCAGTCGTTCGAGCTGGCCGTCTCGCTCGCCGAGCCCGACCTCGCCGACGGCTTCCACCGCGCCCACGAGGCGCGCTACGGCTACTGCGACCGCACGCGCGCGATCGAGCTCGTCGCCGTCCGCACCGCCGACGTCACGCCGGGGCCGCCGCTGACGCTCGTCGCGAGCCACGAGGTGGCGGTCGTCGGGCCGCAGCGGATCGAGCTGCCGGGGGCCACCTGCTGGGTGCCGGCCGGCTGGGCCGGGGCGACCGATGCTTCCGGCACGCTCGTGCTCGAGCGCCAGGGGGAGGGCGCGTGAGCGGCGCAGCGCACGGGCCCGCCGCAGCGCCCGGGCCGGCGCCCGTCGCGGGCATCCCCGTCGAGCTGCAGGTGATCGGCAGCCAGCTGAGCGCCGTCGCCGACGAGATGAACGCCGTGCTCGTCCACTCCGCGTACTCCTCGAACATCAAGGAGCGGCGCGACTGCTCGACCGCACTGTTCGATCCGGCCGGACGCATGGTCGCCCAGGCCGAGAGCATCCCGGTGCACCTGGGGGCCATGCCCGAGGCGGTCGAGGCCGTGATGAAGCTCGACCCGCAGCTGGGCGAGGTCTACGTCCTCAACGACCCGTACACCGGCGGCACGCACCTGCCCGACATCACGCTCGTGTCGCGCACCGAGCTGGGCTTCGCGGTGAGCCGCGCCCACCACGCGGATGTCGGCGGGATGGAGCCGGCGAGCCTGCCGTCGCAGTCGCGCGAGCTGTACCAGGAGGGGCTGATCCTGCCGCCCGTGCGGCTCGACCCCGGCGTGTTGACGGTGATGCTCGCCAACATGCGCAACCCCGACGAGCGCCGCGGCGACCTGCGCGCCCAGCGTGCCGCGCACCACCTCGCCGAGACTCGCGTGCGCGAGCTGGTGGCGCGGCGCGGCCGGGAGCGCGTGCTGGCCGCAATGGACGAGCTCTACGCGTACTCCGAGCGGCGCGTGCGCGCCGGCATCTCCGCGCTGCCGGACGGCCGTTACGAGGCGAGCGACGTGCTGGAGCCGGTGGAGGGCACGCTCGTGATCCGGGTCGCCGTGACCATCCGCGGCGATGAGGTCGAGATCGATTTCGAGGGCACCTCGCCCCAGTACGACGGCAACCTCAACTGCCCGCTCGCCGTGTGCCGCTCGGCCTGCTTCTTCGTGGTGCGCTGCATGACCGACCCGGACGTGCCGGCCTCGGGCGGCGCGTTCGCGCCGGTGACGGTGAAGGCGCCGCTCGGCTCGCTCGTCAATGCCGTGTCGCCGGCGGCGGTGGTGGCCGGCAACACCGAGACCTCGAACCGCATCACCGACGCGCTCTTCACTGCCTTCGGCAAGGCCGTCTCGACCGTCCCGGCGATGGGGCAGGGCACGATGAACAACATCACTTTCGGCAACCGCCACTTCACCTACTACGAGACGCTCGGCGGCGGCCAGGGCGCCGGCCCCGGCTACGACGGCCCGTCCGCGGTGCACGTGACGATGTCGAACACGCTGAACACGCCGGTCGAGGCGTTCGAGCTGGCCTACCCGATGCGCATCGAGCGCTACTCGCTGCGGCCGGGCACGGGCGGTTCGGGGCGCTGGCGCGGCGGCGACGGCATCATCCGCGAGATCCGCGTGCTCGAGGACTGCCGCCTCTCGGTGCTCTCCGAACGCCGCCTGCACGCACCCCAGGGCGCGCAGGGCGGCGAGCCCGGGGCGCTGGGGCGGACTCTCGTCAACGGCGAGCCGCTGCCGCCGAAGGCGACCGTCGCGCTGAAGGCCGGCGACCTCGTGCGCGTCGAGACGCCGGGTGGCGGCGGGTACGGGGCTCCCGCCTCGGGGCCGACACCCGCCTCGGGGCCGACACCCGCCTCGGGGCCGACACCCGCCTCGAGGCCGGCTGCCGGCTAGCGGGGCGGCTCGCCCGACCTGACTGCCGCGGTCACGCGCGCGCGCTCGTAGGCGAGCAGGAGCAAGTCGAGGTCGATCTGGCCGCCGTCGTCGGGGGTGACGAGGGCGTGGGCGGGCGAGGGCAGCGCGGCGGCGCGGCCCGTCTCGACGAGCATGTCGCGCACGCGCGGCGGCAGCGTCAGCTCGACGCCGCTGGGGGAGACGAGGGCGAAGGTGCGGCCTCCGGTGCTGAGGACGACGGTGTCGGGGCAGCGGGTGCCGGGTGCGGCGCCTGTCGCGGCGCCTGTCGCGGCGCCTGCCCTGACGTCCGGCCAGCTGCGGGCCGCGGCGACGATTGCTGCCACGTCGAGATCGGCCATCGCCGGGATCCTAGGCGGCCGGCGTCGCTCCATCCTCGCCCTGTCCCCGCCGGCCCTGCCTCCGGGGGTCATGTCCCTTTGGGTCACTAGGCAGAGCCTGCCGCCGGAGGTAGAAGGCAGGCGTGTCGCACTTCCGTCACGCCCCCGGCTCGATCGCTCCGCGATCTCCTCGCTACGTTGTCCATACAGAAAACAACAAGAGGAGGAAGTGTCGTGCCGAACTCTCTCACCGACGAGCTGCTCCAGCTCCGCATCAGCGAGCGTGGGCAGAGCGACCCGCTCTACGCCTACGTGACGCTCACCGCCTGCAGCACGACGTGCTGCTGCGTCAACCCGTTCAAGCGCTGATGGCGTCGCCGGGAAGCGGAGCTGCAGCAGTGGTGCCGGCGGTGCCGGAGCGGCCGCTGCTCGCCCCCTGGGCGAGGGTCGCGGTCGAGCCGCACCGAGTCGCGCTGCAGCTCCGCGACCGGGCGATCGTGCTGGAGGGGGCGGCGGCCGAGCAGCTCCTGCCGCCGCTCCTGCCGCTGCTCGACGGCGAGAGGACGGTCGCCGAGCTCGAGGACTGCTTCGGCTCGGCGGTCGCGGCGGCCGTTCGCAACGCCCTCGAGGCGCTCGCCGGCCGCGGCCTGCTGGTGGCGGGCCCGGCGGCCGGGCCGGGGCCGTCCCCGGCCGCCCGTCAGGCGGAGCTGGGAGCGGCGTTCGGGCTCGCGGCCGGCCTCCCGGCGGCTGCTCTCGCGGCGCTCGCCCGGCGCCGCACCGCGGTCGTCGGCAGCGGCGCCTGCGCCGCGCTGATCGCGGCGCTGGTCGCTGCCGGCGGCGCCACTGCCGAGCGCGTTCCGGTCGCCGACGCGATCGCCGACGACGCGCTCGACCTCGTCATCGCCGCTCCCGGCCCCGGTGAGCACGGCCTCTTGCACTCTCTCAACGCCGCCCTCCGCGACGAGGAGCGGCCCTGGCTGGCCGTTCCAGGCTGTGACGGCGCTCGCGCCGTCGTCGGCCCCATCGTCGTGCCGGGCGCGAGCTGCTGCTTCGAGTGCTACCGGCGCCGCCGCGCGGCCGCCAGCGGGTTC
>JANXXF010000169.1 GCA_025350775.1 Actinomycetes bacterium | reverse complement strand
CAGCCGGCGAACTCGCTGCCGGGATCCGCGGCCGCCGTCAGCGTCACGCTGGTGAGGAACGCAACGGGCGCAGCGCAGGCGGCGCCGCAGGCGATTCCCGCCGGCACGCTGGTGACGGTGCCGCTACCGGCCCCGATCCGCGCCACCGAGAGCGGGTAGCTGGCCGGGTCCTGGCGGACGGAGAAGACGGCCTGACCGAACGTCGCGTCGTTGCCGACGCCGTGCACCACGAGGGGACCCGAGCTCGCGCCGAACGGGACGACGGCGCGGAGCTGCGTGTTGGAGACGACGACGAAGCTGTACGCCGGCGTCCCGTTGAAGTCGACTCCCGCAGCACCGTCGAAGTTCGTGCCGTTGACCGTGACGACGGTGCCGGCGCCCCCGGCGGTGGGGGAGAAGCCGCGGATGCGCGTGACCGGGTCGTAGGTGAACGGCAGGCTCGTGCCGACGGCGGGGCCCTCGTGCACCGTGATCGCCCCGAGCGTGGCGCCGAACGGCACCTCCGCGTAGATCGTGCGGTCGTCGATGACGGCGAAGGCGGGCGACGGGACGCCCTCGAAGCGGACGCTGCCGGTGCCGAGGAAGTTGAAGCCGGTGAGCGCGACGATCGTGCCCGGCGGGCCGCTGACGGGCGAGAAGCCGCGAATCGTGCGCGCGTCGACGGTGAAGTCCGGCCCGCTGCCCGTGCCGGACGGCGTCGTGACGGCGACCGGGCCGGTGACGGCGGCCGGCGCGACGGTGACGGTGAGTGTGCGGTCATCGACCACGGCAAAGGCGCTGGCGGCTCCGCCGACGGTCACGCTCGTGGCCCCCGTGAAGTAGCGGCCGTTGACCGTGACGACGGTGCCCGTCGGCCCCTTGGCAGGAGCGAATCCGCGCACCAGCGGCACGGGCGGTGCAGCACTCGCGGTCGTGGCCGCACCTGCAGCCCGCGCCGCACCCGCGAAACCAGATACCACCAGCACGGCGACGAGAGCGCTCGCCGCCGCCACAATTCCGAGACTCCGCCGCTGAATCATTGCAGCCTTCCCTCTCCCTGGAACCCTTGCCGACAATTATCCGACCGGGCCGGACGGGTGTCAAGAGCGACCGCGTAAGCGGTGCGTATGACCGCAGCGTGCCCTCCGGCCCCCAGCGCAGGTCAGCCCAGCCCGAGCTCCGACCGGTAGGAGCGCCGGTACGCCCGCTTCGCTTTCTCGATGGCGCTGACGTAGTGCCGCGTCTCCGCGAAGCGGATGCCGCCGCCGCTCGCGAGCCAGGCGTCGACGTTCGTCTGCCCCGCGTTGTAGGCGGCGAGCGCGACCTCCTCGTCGCCGTACTTGTCGAGCAGGTGACGGAGGTACCAGGAGCCGTAGCGGATATTGAGCTCGGGGTCGTAGAGGTCGCTGTCGCGGAAGCCGACGCCACCGGTGCGCGTCGCGATGCCGCGCGCCGTGTCGGGCAACAGCTGCATCAGCCCGACGGCGCCCGCGGCGGAGACGACGCCGGGCCTGAACCTGCTCTCCTGGTAGACCACCGCGGCCAGCAACGCCGGATCGAGCCGGTAGTTCCGGGCATGCCCGCGCACGATCGCCTCGTAACGGAGCGGGTAGCGGAGCCGCTCGAGCACGCGGCTGGGCGTGCCCTCGAGGGCGATCACCGCGAGCGCGGCGATGCCCGCCAGCGCAGCGATCAGGACGAGGAGGCGGAGGCGCCTGCGCGTCCGCGAAGCCCGGCAAGCACGCCGATGACCCATTTGTCGAGCTCCTTCAATGAGCCCTCGTTGACGTACGCGAAGTCCGCGCGTCGCACCTTCTCCTCGTCGGCGATCAGCCGGCTTTCGCGCCCATCCGCCCGCACCTGCGTCCGGCCCCAGCGAGTCTCCGCCGGCGCCGTGATCACGACGACTGCGTCGAACAGCCTGTCGGCCTCGACCTCGTACAGCAGCGGAACCTCTGTCACGCAGATGCTCGGATGCTTCGGTTCCGCCGCCAGTTCCTCGCGCCATCTCAGATAGGCGAGTTCCACGCGCGGATGGAGGAGCCCTTCGAGCCACGCCAGCTCGGCGGGATCGCTGAACACGATGTCGGCGATGGCGGGGCGGAACACCTGGCCGATGTCGTCGAACACCCTGTCGCCCCAGCGTTCGCGCAGGGCGGCCTTGACGGCCTCGTCGCCGCGGAGCATGGCGTGGACGATCTCGTCGGACGAGATCGTCGCAGCGCCATGCTTCGCAAACGCCTTCAGCGCCTCGCTCTTGCCGGCGCCGATACCGCCGGTGACCGCGACGTTGAGCAGAGCGGGCTAGGAGCTCTCGGCCTCGGCCTCGGCCGCTGCCTCGGCCGCAGCCGACGCCTGGGCCTCGGCAAACGCCTCGGCGATGGCACCCGACGGTGCCGCCGGCTGCTGCGGCGGACGGGACTGCGCGGGCCGCGGAGTTGCCCGCGGGGCAGGCCGCGGCGGGGCAGGCCGTGCAGCCTCCTGCTCGCCGAAGACCTCCTCCGAGAGGCCGATCGCCGTCGCGATCGACTCCGGATCGTCGTCGACGTCGCCGGAGACACGCTTCAGCGACAGCGAGAGGCGGCGACGCTCGCCGTCGATCTCGATGATCTTGGCCTGCACCTCATCACCCTGCGAGACGACCTCGCGCGGGTTCTCGACATGGTGCTGCGCGAGCTCGGAGATGTGGACGAGGCCCTCGACACCCGGCAGGATCTCGACGAACGCGCCGAACGTGACGACCTTCGTCACCTTGCCGGTGACGATGTCGCCCTCGCCGTGCAGGTCGATGACCTGCTGCCACGGGTCGGTCTGCGTCTGCTTGAGGCCGAGCGAGATGCGCTGGCGCTCCCGGTCGATGTCGAGCACCTTGACCTGGACGGTCTGGCCGATCTCGAGCACCTCGGACGGATGGTTGACGTGGCTCCACGACAGCTCGGAGATGTGGATCAGGCCGTCCATGCCGTCGAGGTCGACGAATGCGCCGAAGTCGACGATGTTGGAGATCTGACCGTCGACGACGTCGCCCGGGTTGAGCCGGTCGAGGATCGCCTGCCGCATCTCCTTGCGCTCGTCCTCGAGGACGGCACGGCGAGAAAGCACCACGTTGTTGCGCGAGCGGTTGAGCTCGATCACCTTGCAGCGGAGCTCCTGACCGAGGAACTCGTCCAGGTCCTGCACACGGCGGATGTCGACGAGCGAGGCGGGGAGGAAGCCGCGCACGCCGAGGTCGAGGATGAGGCCGCCCTTGACGACCTCGATGACGCGGCCGTTGACCGGGTCGCCCGACTCGGCTGCGACTTCGATGGCCTTCCAGGCCAGCTCGAAGCGCGCGCGCTTCTTCGAAAGGATGAGGCGCCCCTCGGCGTCCTCCTTGGTCATCACGAGAGCGTCGATCTCGTCGCCGACGTTCACTTCATCGGCCGGGTTGACGGAGCGGCGGATGGAGAGCTCGGAGACGGGGATGACTCCCTCCGACTTGTAGCCGATGTCGACGAGGACCTCGTCCTTGTCCACGCGCACGACAACGCCGTGGACGACCTCCCCCTCGTTGATCGTGGGGAACGTCGCATCGTAATCGGGCTGAAGCTGCCCATCGGGGCCGATGATCCAGACGCCTTCTTCCAGGCGTGGGTCGTTTGCGTAGATCGTTTCGTTTGTCATAGAGGACCGCTGAGTATAGCGACGGACAGTGGCCTCCGAAGCGGCTTCGGCTGCGGGAATCCCGGCTTCCGGGCCGCTAGCCCTTGGCCTCGGCCCAGGTGTCGCCGGAGCCGACGTCGACTGCGAGCGGCGGGTCGAGCGGGTAGGCGCCGCACATCTCGGCGCGCAGCAGCTCGCGGGCGGTGCCGAGCTCGACGTCGGGCACCTCGAGCAGCAGCTCGTCGTGCACCTGCAGGACGAGGCGCGACTGAAGGCGCTCGGCAGTGAGCCGGGCCGCGATCCGCACCATCGCCACCTTGATGATGTCGGCGGCAGTGCCCTGCATGACGGTGTTGACCGCGAGGCGCTCGCCCAGCGCGCGGGTCTGCCGGTTCTGCACGCGCAGCTCGGGGATGGCGCGGCGGCGGCCGAGCAGCGTCGTCACGTAGCCGTCGCGCTCGGCCTGCTCGACGGTGCGGGCGATGAAGTCCTGGACGAGCGGGAAGCGCGCGAGATAGGTGTCGATATAGGCCTTCGCCTCCTCGATCGGGATGTCCAGCTGATCGGCCAGGCCGAACGCCGAGATGCCGTAGAGGATCCCGAAGTTGACGGCCTTGGCGCGGTTGCGCTCGTCCTTCGTCAGCTCCGCCTGCGGCTTGCCGAGGATCTCGGCGGCGGTGGCGGCGTGGACGTCCTCGCCGCGGGCGAAGGCCTCGCGCAGGCGCGGCTCGCCGGAGACATGCGCGAGGATGCGCAGCTCCACCTGGCTGTAGTCGGCCGAGACGAGTCGGTGGCCCTGGTCGGCGACGAAGGCGCTGCGGATCTCGCGGCCGAGCTCGGTGCGAATCGGGATCGCCTGCAGGTTCGGGTTGGTCGTGGAGAGCCGCCCGGTGGCGGCGACCGCCTGGTTGAACGTGGTGTGCAGCCGCCCGTCCGCGTCGGAGAGCAGCAGCGGCAGCGGCAGGAGGTACGTATTGACGAGCTTCGACAGCTCGCGCCACTCCTCGATCACCGGCACGATCGGGTGGGCGTCGCGGATGCTGCGCAACACACGCGCATCGGTGGAGTAGCCGGTTTTGCCCCTGCGGCCCGAGGCGAGGCCGAGCTGCTCGAAGAGGATGCGCGCGACCTGCTGGGTGGAGCCGAGCAGGAACGGCTCGCCGGCGTGGTGGACGGCCAGGCTCTCGAGCTCGTCGATGCGCTCCTGCAGACGGGCCGTGATCTCGCCCATCCGGTAGGTGTCGATGCGGATGCCGGCGTCCTCCATCGCGGCCAGGACCGGGGTGAGCGGCAGCTCGACCGTCCGGTACAGCGGCTCGGAGCCGCGCTCGGCGACGCGGGCGGCAAGGCCCGGCGCGAGGCGGCGGGCCAGCTCGGCACGGCGGACGAGCGCCGTCGTCTCCTCCTCGGCGGGCGGGTCGAGCGTGACCGCCAGCCCGCTCTCGCGGGCAAGGTCGTCGAGCAGGTACTCGGAGCGGCCCGGCTCGACGAGGTACGCGGCGATCAGGGTGTCCTCGGCGACGGGGAACGCAAGGCGGAGAGCCTTGGCGTCGTGCGCGGCGATGCGCGCGCCGGCGGCGGCTGCGACAGCGGCGGCGAGCCGCGGCCCGGCCAGCGCCGGCTCCCACGCGCCGACGACGACCTCGCCGCCGCCGGCCAGGGCGAAGCGGCCGTCCGCGACGGCGAGGCCGACGGTGCCGCGCAGCTCCGGCAACTCACCCTCCCGCCAGGGCACGACGTCGCCGACGAGCACGGGTGCCTCCGCGGCCGGCAGCGCCGCGTCGAGGTCGCCGACGCGCCCGAGCAGGCTGCGGAACTCGAAGCGGCGGAAGATCTCGGTGAGCCGCGAGCGGTCGGGCGCGGCCGAGACCAGCGCGGCCGGGTCGACGCCGAGCGGCAGGTCACGGTGCATGGTGGCGAGGGTCTTCGAGTCGCGCGCCTGCTGCTCGAAGGTGCGCAGCGCCTGCTGGCGCTTGGCGCCGCTGACCTCGTCGATGCGCTCGTAGATCGCCTCCAACGAGCCGAACTGCGCGACGAGCTGCGACGCCGTCTTCTCGCCGATCCCGGGGACGCCCTCGATGTTGTCGCTGGGGTCACCCTTGAGGCCGATGTAATCGGGCACCTGGTCGGGCCGGACGCCGTAGCGGGCGAGCACGCGGTCGGGCGTGTAGACCTGTACGTCCGAGACGCCGCGCGGCGTCATCATCAGGCAGACGTTGGCGGAGCAAAGCTGGAAGGCGTCGCGGTCGGTCGAGACGACGCAGGTGCGGATGCCGGCCTCGTCGGCGCGGGTGGCGAGCGTCGCGATCACGTCGTCGGCCTCCCAGCCCTCGAACTCGAGGTTCGCGTAGCCGAACGCCTCGACGATCGGCCGCAGCTGCGGGAACTGCTCGCGCAGCAGGTCAGGCATCGGCTTGCGGTGCGCCTTGTACGACTCGCTCAGGTCGGTGCGCTGGGTCGGCCGCGTGTCCCAGGCGACCGCGACGCCCTGCGGCTGGTAGTCGGCGAGCAGCTTGAAGAGCATGTTGGCGAAGCCGAGCAGCGCGCCCGAGGGGAAGCCGTCGCTCGTCGCCAGCTCCTCGGGCAGCGCGTAGAAGGCACGGTAGGCGAGGTTCGTGCCGTCCACGAGGAACAGCTCGCAGCCACGCGCGGGCGCGTCGTCGAGGTCGATCTCGGCTCCGGTCACGTCCTTCGGGGACACGGAGGCGAGTCTACGCGGCGGCGCGGTAGGCTCGGCCTGTGCCCCGCGTCCCGCTGCTCAGCGGCTCCCGCCTCGTCATCGCCGACGCCCCGGCCGACGCGGTGGTGCTGCGCCCGCGCCCGCCCGCCGAGGCGATCGCCGACATCGCCGCCGCCGTTCGCGACGCGTTCCGCTACCCGCTCGCCGGGCTGCCGCTCGACCAGCTCGTGCCCCGCGGCGGGCGGGCGACAGTGGTCGTCGAGCCGTCGGCCCTGCCGATCCCGTCAGCCCTGCGCGACCCGCGCCAGCGGGCCCTCGTCGCCGTGATCGCAGAGCTCGAGCGTTGCGGCATTCCCGACGAGCAGCAGACGCTGCTCGTCGCGTCCGGGCTCGAGCGGCGGCCGCGGCCCCAGCAGCTCGACTACATCGTCACGCCGGAGCTCTCGCGCCGCTTCCACGGCAAGGCCGTCGTGCACGACGCCGAGGATCCGGGGCTCGTCGCCATCGAGGGCGGGCGCAGCGTCAACCCGGCCCTGATCGACGCCGACATCGTGGTCGTCGTGAGCGCCGCCGAAACGGTGCTGCACGGCGGCCCGGCCGCCCTGCTCGGCGCCTGCGACGCGGCCACCATCCGGGCCGCCGGGGCGGTGTCGCTACTGGAGACGTCATCGTCGACGGGCTGGCGCGCCGCGGTCGAGGTCGAGCGGGCGCTGGCTGCGCGGGGGCCCCTCGTGGGTGTGTCGCTGACGCTGTGCAACCCGCGCATCGCCGGCGCCCTCCATGGCTACCCGTACGCGCCGGACGCGAGCGAGCTGATCGCAGGCGACCCGCTGCGCCACCTGTACGGCGTCCTGCCCGCGGCGCTGCGGCAGCGGGTGCTGCGTCACATCCCGCTCGAGCTGGCGGCCCTCGCGGTGTACGCGGGGCCGCCGTCGGTCGCCCACGCCGAAGCGTTACTACGGGCGATCGAGTCCCGCTCGGCACCGCTGGCAACGCCGCTCGACGCGATCTGCGTCGGCATTCCCGACACGACGCCGCACCTGCCGCGCGAGCGGCCGAACCCGGTGCTCGCCGCGTCGCTCGGGCTGGGGCTCGCGCTGCGGCTGTGGCGCGACGCCTTCCCGGTCGCCGACGGCGGCACCGCGATCCTGGCCAGCGGCTTCCAGCGCCGCTTCGCGCACCCCACGCAGACGCCGTACCGCGCATTCCTGCAGGCGGTGACGCGCTCGGGCCGGGCCCCCGACGAGCTCGCCGCCGAGGAGCTCGCCGCCGCCGCGGACGAGCGGGCACTGCGTGAGTACCGCAGCGGCCGCTCCTGCCATCCGCTGCTGCCGTACGCCGACTGGGCCGGCTGCCAGCCCGCACTGGCACGGCTCGGCGCCGTCATCGTTGCCGGCTGCCGCGACAGCACCGCAGCGCAGGCGCTCGGCTTCGTGCCCGCCGCCAGCGTCGGCGTGGCGTTGGCGATGGCAGGGGGCCGCGCCGGCGGCCCGCCACGGGTCGGCTTCCTGCTCGCGCCGCCTTTTTTCCCCATCGAGGTGGGCGGGTGAGCCGCCCGGCGCGCTCACACGGGCGTTCGCCCGCCCGGCGCTACTCGCCGAGGTAGGCCTTGCGCACCTTCTCGTCCTTGCGCAGATCCTGTGCCGGCCCGGACAGCACGACCTGGCCGATCTCGAGCACGTAGCCGCGGCTGGCGACGTCCAGCGCCATCAGCGCGTTCTGCTCGACGAGCAACACTGCTGTGCCCTGCCGGTTGATCTCGACGATCGTCTCGAAGATGCGCTCGACGAAGATCGGCGCGAGGCCCATCGACGGCTCATCGAGCAGGACGAGCTTTGGCCGGGCCATCAGGGCGCGGCCGATCGCACACATCTGCTGCTCGCCACCGGACATCGTCCCGGCCTTCTGGGTCTTCCGCTCGGCCAGGCGCGGGAAGAGCGAGAAGACCCGCTCCAGATCCTCTTTCAGGCCCGACTTGTCGGAGCGCTGGAAGGCGCCCATCTCGAGGTTCTCGACGACGGTCATGCGTGGGAACAGCCGGCGGCCCTCGGGTGACTGCGCGATTCCCAGCTTCACGATCTCGTGGCCGGGCCGATGCGTGATCTCCTGGCCGTCGAAGACGATCCGGCCGTCGCGCACCTTCGGCGACGGCAGCCCGTTGATCGAGCGCAGCGTCGACGACTTGCCGGCGCCGTTGGCGCCGATCAGCGTGACGATCTCGCCCTGGCGCACCTCCAGCGTGACGCCCTTGAGCGCGTGGATCGCACCGTAGTAGGAGTGGATGCCCTCGACCGAGAGCAGGATGTCGCTCGCTGCGCCGGCTCCGGCCGTCGCGCTGGGCCCGGTCGTCGCGGCGGCGTCGCTCACTGCTTGTCACCCACCCTGAACGCGCCTTCGGTCTCGAGCATCGTCGCCGCCGCCTTACCCAGGTACGCCTCGATCACGCGCGGGTCCTTCTGGATCTCCGCCGGCGTGCCCTGCGCGATCCGCTCGCCGTAGTCGAGCACCGTCACGCGGTCGGAGACGCCCATCACGACCTTCATGTCGTGCTCGATCATCAGGATCGTGAGCCCGTGCTCGCGGCGCAGCAGGTCGACGAAGCCGGTGAAGTCGGACGACTCGTTCGGGTTCATGCCTGCGGTCGGCTCGTCGAGCAGGAGCAGCTTCGGCTTCGTGGCCAGCGCGCGGGCGACCTCGAGACGCCGCTGGTCGCCGTACGAGAGGTTGCGGGCGATCGCGTGGTCGAGCCCGCGCAGCCCCGCGAAGCTGAGCAGCTCGCGCGCCCGCTCGTGCCCCTCCCGCTCCTCGCGGCGCTGCTTCGGCGGCCGGATGATGCTCGAGAGGATCCCCGACGACATGCGGCAGTGCATGCCGACGAGCACGTTCTCGAGCGCCGTCATGTTCTGGAACAGGCGGATGTTCTGGAACGTGCGGCCGATGCCCCGCTGCGTAAAGGCGTGCGGCGGCTTGCCGATCAGCTCATTGCCGTCGAAGAGAATGCTGCCCGCGGTCGGCTTGTAGACGCCGGTCATCATGTTGAAGAAGGTCGTCTTGCCCGCGCCGTTGGGGCCGATCAATGAGACGATCGAGCCGCGCGGCACGACGAAGTCGACGTCGTTGACGGCAACGAGGCCGCCGAACTCCTTGCGGATGCCGGTTGCCACGAGGAGGTTGTCGACTGCAGGCGCGGCGCTCATCACGAGCCCTCGTGGAGAACGTCGTAGAGCGGCTGGTCGTGCACGCCCTCGTGCAGCTCGGCGCGCCGGCGCCGGCTCGGTATCAGGCCTTCCGGCCGGAACAGCATGACGAGGATGATGATCAGCCCGAAGATGCCCGACTCGTAGGGCGGCACGTCGATGTTCGCATGGAAGTGCACGTTGATCCAGGCCCCGATGTTGGCGAGTCCCTCGCGGTCGAGATAGGACAGCAGCGCGGCACCGACGATGACGCCCCAGATGTTGCCCATACCGCCGAGGATCACCATCGAGAGGATGAAGATCGAGATGTTGAAGAAGAAGTCGCCCGGGAAGGCAGAGCCCTTGAAGCTCGCGTAGAAGGCGCCGGAGACGCCGCCGAAGAAGGCCCCGCTCGCATAGGCCCAGGTCTTGGTGCGCATCAGCGGGATGCCCATTGCGGCGGCCGCGATCTCGTCCTCGCGAATCGCGATCCAGGCGCGGCCGAGGCGCGAGTCGCGCAGCCGGAAGCAGGCGAAGACGGTGAGCACGAGCAGCCCGATCGCCGTCCAGAAGTAGAGGTTCTGCCCGCTCGGGTCGGAGAGGAAGTCGCGTGGCAGGACACCGCCCGTCGCGTTGTGGAGCGCCTTGCCGAAGCCCGGGGCGTCGACCGGCGTGATGCCGTTCGGGCCGTTTGTCAGGTTGAAGCCGCCGAAGTTGGCGCCGTTGCGCGCAACCTGCGGCAGAATCTCGCCGAAGCCGAGCGTGACGATCGCCAGGTAGTCGCCGCGCAGGCGCAGCGTCGGCAGGCCGATGAGCACGCCGGCGAGCGCGGTGATGATGCCGGCGATCGGCAGGATCAGCCAGATCGAGAGGTGGAGGCCCGGCATCGCGTGGCTGATCCCGACCGAGCCGATGTGGAGCTTCACATTCGAGAACTGGACCGACGCCAGCCACGCGGCGGTGTACGCGCCGAATGCATAGAAGGCGACGTAGCCGAGGTCGAGCAGGCCCGCGTAGCCGACGACGACGTTGAGGCCGACGGCCATCATGATGAAGACCACCATCGCGACGCCGGTGTTTACCGAGGGGAACGACCCGAGCAGCGGGACGACGAAGAGCTTGTCGAGGTAGAACGGGTAGGCGACCGCGGTCGCGAGCGCCACGCCCGGCACCGCGTAGCGCTTGAACTGCGGCGGCAGCCAGAACACCGCGAAGAACACTGCGAGGATCGCCGCGAACGACGGCTCCGGGTAGGCGAACGCAGCGACCAGTGCCACTTGCCCGGCCAGCCTGGGGCGCGGCGGCAGCTTCGACAGCCCGTAGAGCGCCGCCGCGGCCGCGATGCCGATGCCGAGCGAGGTGTCGACGAAGCCCAGCGCGATCGCCGCGACTGCCAGCACGCCGACGATGGCCTGCATCCGCTGGAGCGGCGTCAGCCGCCGCCAGGCAGCCTTGCCCGACCGGAGGCGATCGCCCGCAGCCACCCCGGTCACTGGCCCTCCGGCGTCTTCTCGCCGAGGAGGCCCTCGGGGCGGAAGACGAGGATCAGGATGAGGATCGAGAAGACGATCGACTGCGTCCAGTCGCTGCCGGGCGCCGACCACGACAGGCCCTCGTTGAACGCCTGGATGAGGCCGATCAGGACGGCGCCCAGCACGGCGCCCGGCAGGTTGCCGATGCCACCGAGAACCGCCGCTGTGAACGAGATCAGACCGAGCCGGAAGCCGCTGTCGAAGCGCACCTGCGTCTGCCAGAGCACATAGATGAGGCCGCCCGCGCCTGCCAGCGCGCCCGCCACGAGGAAGGTGAACGAGATCGTCCGATTGACGTTGATGCCCATCATCGCCGCCGCCTCACGGTCCTGGGCGGTCGCGCGCATCGCCTTGCCCTGCTTGGTCTTCTGGACGAGGTAGACGAGGCCGAGCAGCAGCGGCACGGTGACGAGCAGCACGATCAGCTCGTCCCAGCGGTAGGTGACGCCGCCGACGGCGAAGATGTTGCTGCGCGGCAGCGTCGTCGGCACGGTGATGTAGTTCGGGCCGCGCCAGCCGAGGACGACGTCCTGGAGGATGAACGACATGCCGACGGCCGTGATCAGCGGCGCCAGGCGTGGCGCGTTGCGCAGCGGCCGGTACGCGACCATCTCGATCAGTACGTTGAGGATGCCGCAGATCAGCATCGAGATGACGACGCAGCCGGCGACAACGGGCCAGAGCACGTACCAGTGCTCGTGGCTGCCCAGGCTGAAGACCTCGAGGATGAAGACGGCCGAGATCGTGCCGCCGAACATGAAGACGTCGCCGTGCGCGAAGTTGATCAGCTCGAGGATGCCGTAGACGAGCGTGTAGCCGAGCGCGACGAGCGCGTAGATCGCGCCCAGCGAGAGGCCGAACAGCAGGATCTGGAAGAAGTCGCCCGGCGTCTTGGCGAGGTTCGTGAGCAGCCAGGCGACGACGACGAGCACAAGCAGGTTGCCGAAGAACCCGGTGAAGCTCGGCAGCCTGCGTGGCAGCAGCCGTGGGAGTCGCTCGGTACGCGCGTCACTGGTCATGGGTGCGGCAGAGAAAGAAGAGGGGGGAGGGCCGAGGCCCTCCCCCCTGTCTCTCGTGGTCGATCCGGCTAGGCGGCTGCGACCAGGGTTACCGGCGGAACGATGACCTTGAAGTCGGTCGACTTCCCACCCTTGACCTTGTAGATCGCCACCGGGTTCGAGCTCGTGTCGCCGTTCTTGTTGATCGAGAACGAGCCGAGGAGGCCGTTCGTGACGTTCGTCTTGAACAGCTCGGCCGAGATCGAGCCG
>JANXXF010000337.1 GCA_025350775.1 Actinomycetes bacterium | reverse complement strand
GGCCGGCGGCAACTGCGAGCTGACCTCGCCGGGCGAGGTCGTCGTACGCGAGAACGTCACGCTCGTGGGCTACACCGACCTGCCGAGCCAGATGGCCTGGCACGCAAGCCAGCTCCTGTCGCGCAACATCGCCACGCTGCTGCAGCACCTCGCGCCCAAGGCCGAGCTGACGCTCGACTGGGCCGACGAGATCACCGCCGGGGCCTGCGTCGCCGGGAAGGAGTCGTAATGGGCGGGCACAATGCCACGCTGATCATCGAAGTGACCGTGCTCGTCCTCGCGATCTTCCTGGGGATCGAGGTCATCTCGAAGGTGCCGACGCTGCTGCACACGCCGCTGATGTCGGGCACGAACGCAATCCACGGCATCGTCATCGTCGGTGCGATCTTCGTCGCGGGCGCCCATCAGCAGGACACCCTGATCCAGATCATCGGCTTCATCGCCGTCGTGCTCGCGTCGGCCAACGTCGTCGGTGGCTTCGTCGTCACCGACCGCATGCTCGAGATGTTCAAGAAGCGCGAGCCGAAGAAGCAGGCCGACGAGACGGACGCGAAGTGAACGAGAACCTCAGCAATCTTCTGTACCTGATCTCGATTGCCAGCTTCATCCTGGCACTGAAGTTCCTCTCCTCTCCGGCGACGGCGCGCCGCGGCAATCAGATCGGTGCCGCCGGCATGGTGCTGGCGATTGCCGTCACGCTCGCCAAGGACGGCCTCGACACCGGCACCTACTGGCTGATCGCGATCGCCGCGCTCATCGGCAGCGCCATCGGCGTCGTCGGCGCGCGCAAAGTGAAGATGACCGCGATGCCGCAGATGGTGGCGCTGTTCAACGGCGTCGGCGGCGGTGCAGTCGCGCTCGTCGCGCTCGCCGAGTATCACAACACGATCCGCGAGCATGTCGGCCCGACCTGGGACATCTCGCTCGCAATCGGCGTCTCAGGGCTGATCGGCTCCGTTTCGTTCGCCGGCTCGATCATCGCCTTCGCGAAGCTCCAGGAGCTGATCCATGGCCGCCCGATCACGTATCCGGGCCAGAAGATCGTCAACCTCGCGATACTCGGGGCGGGCATCGGCCTCGCGATCGCGATCGCCGCCGGCTATCAGGCCACCTGGGCGCTGATCGTGGAGCTCATCCTGGCACTGGCGTTCGGCGTCCTCTTCGTCCTGCCGATCGGTGGCGCCGACATGCCCGTCGTGATCTCCCTGCTCAACGCCTTCACCGGTATCGCGGCGGCCGCCTCCGGCTTCGAGCTCGGCTCGAACGTCCTGATCGTCAGCGGCATGCTCGTCGGCGCGTCGGGCACCCTGCTCACGCTGATGATGGGCCGCGCGATGAACCGCTCGATCGGAAACGTCCTGTTCGGTGCGTTCGGCCAGATCCAGGCCGGCGTGGGCGAGGCGGGGCCGGCGGCGTCGGGCGCCGTCCGCTCGACCAGCGCCGAGGACGTCGCGATCATGCTCGCCTACGCCCGCAAGGTGATCATCGTGCCGGGCTACGGGCTCGCGGTCGCGCAGGCCCAGCACAACGTGCGCGAGCTCGCCGACGAGCTCGAGCGCCGCAACGTCGAGGTCGTCTACGCGATCCATCCGGTCGCGGGGCGCATGCCCGGCCACATGAACGTCCTGCTCGCCGAGGCGAACGTGCCGTACACGGCGCTCAAGGAGATGGAGGAGGTCAACCCGGAGTTCCCGCAGGCCGAGGTCGCGCTGGTGATCGGTGCGAACGACGTGACGAATCCCGCTGCGCGCTCGAACCCGGCCAGCCCGATCTATGGCATGCCGATCCTCGACGTCGACAAGGCGCAGGCGATCGTCGTGATGAAGCGGTCGATGCGCCCGGGCTTCGCCGGCATCGACAACGAACTCTACCTCGACCCCAAGTGCATGATGCTCTTCGGGGACGCGAAGGAGTCCGTCATCAAGCTGCTCAGCGCCGTCAAGGCGCTGTAGGCCCGCAGCCCGGCCCGCGGTCGGCCCGACGCTCGGCCCGCGGTCGGCCGACGGTCGGCCGGCTCCCGGCCCCGCCGACGCCTACCAGGGCAGTTCCGCGCCGTCCTGGAAGTAGCCGCCGGTGGGGCCATCAGCGGGCAGGTCGACGCCCCAGAGGATGCTGGCGCAGCCCTGCTCGATCGAGCGCGGCGCGTCCGGCCCGCCCATCTCGGTGCGCACCCAGCCGGGGCTCAGCGCGTTGACGAGGATGCCGCTGCCCTCCAGCTCCAGGGCGAGAACGCGGGTGACGGCGTTCAGCGCGACTTTGCTCACTCGGTAGGTCGGCGCGGAGGTGGTCATGCGGGCGAACGAAGCCATCTCGGTGGAGACGTTGACGATGCGGCCCCAGCCGTTGCGCCGCATCAGCGGAGCCGCCGCCGCCGCCAGCAGCCACGGACCGAGGGCATTGATCGTCCAGAAGCGGTTGGCCGTGTCGGGGTCGACGTCGAGCGCGTTGTCGTAGACGAGGACGCCCGCGTTGTTGACGAGGACGTCGAGCCGGCCGTGCGCGGCGTCGACGGTGGCCACTGCGGCGGCGATCGAGGCGGGGTCGCCGACGTCGAGTTGGACGGCGTGGGCAGCGAGATCGTCGGCGCGGAGGGCGGCTGCGGCAGCCTCGCCGGCCGCGAGGTGGCGGGCGCCCAGGTAGGTCGTGGCGCCGCGCTCGGCGATGCCGCGGGCGACGGCGAGGCCGATGCCGCGGTTGGCGCCGCTGACGAGGGCGACGCGGCCGGCGAGGGGGTTCGGGGCGGGGCTCGTCTCCATGCCCGCGATCATTGCAGGTCGGTGGCTCGTGCAGCCCGGCTCGCGGAGCAAGCCTCCCACAGCCCGGCTCACGGTAGCCTTCGCCAGCGATGATCCCTTTCTTCTCCGGTGAGCAGGTACGACAGGCAGTCTCCCCCGCGCGGGCCCTCGAGGCGGTGCGTGAGGCGTTCGTCGCGTACGCGCGCGGCGAGTGGTCGATGCCGCCCAAGGTGTACGTCACGAACTACCCGGCAGGCGACTTCCGCGCGATGCCGGCGCTCGGCGCGGGCCACGCTTCGCTGAAGTGGGTGACGTCGTTCCCGGGGAACCCGGCGCGGGGCCTGCCGACGGTGACCGGGCTCGTGCTGCTCTCCGATGCGGAGACGGGCCAGCTGAAGGCGATGCTGGACGCCGGCGCCGTGACGGCGCTGCGCACCGGGGCGGCGGCGGTGCTGGCCGCCGAGACGCTGGGCGCTCCGGGAGCGCGCACTGCCGCGGTCGTCGGGACGGGCGTGAACGGCCGGGCCGCGGCTGCGGCGTTCGTGGCCGTGGGCCGCGAGCCGCTGCTGTGGGACGTCGATCCGGCGCGCGCGCAGGCGACAGCGGCCGCAGTGGGCGGACGTGTGGCCGGAAGCCGAGAGGAGGCGCTCGCGGCCGACCTCGTTGTCACCGTGACGCCGGGCCAGGAGATCCTCTTCCCCGAAGGCGCGTTGCGTCCCGGCCAGCACGTCTCGCTGATGGGCGCCGACGGGCCCGGCAAGGCCGAGATCGCGGTGGCCGAGCTGGCTCGCATCCGGCTGTTCTGCGACGACTGGGAGCAGGCGAGCCACGGCGGCGAGCTGGCAGCTGCGCTCGACGCCGGCCGCATCCGCCGCGGCGACGTGACCACGCTGCCAGACGTCCTCGCCGGCCGGGCCGAGGGGCGCCGCTCGGCAGACGAGATCACGGCGTTCGACTCGACGGGCCTGGCGATCCAGGATCTCGCGCTGGCGCTCGCCGCGCTCGAGCGGGCCGGCGAGATCGCCGGCCTGCAGCGCGTGTCGCTCTAGGACGGCACGGCGCCGGCAGCCGCGCCCTCGCCGCCGAACCGCCGCCCCGCGTCGAACGGCACGAAGGTGGAGGCCGCGTCGCCGAGGATGCCCCGCGCAACGAGGTCGCCGCACGCCAGCCCGAGGACGTTGCCGTGGCCGGAGTAGCCGGCGGCGATCCAGACACCGGAGCGGCCGGCGACGGCCTCGGCGACGGGGCCGACGAGCGGGAGGCGGTCGGGCGTCTCGCCCCAGGTGCCCGACCAGCGATGGGTGACGCGCGGCAGCTCGCCGAGGACGGTGGCAGCGAGCGCCTCGAGGCGGCGCTGGATCCCCGGGGTCACGCCCTCGTCGCAGGTGGCCTCGCCGGCGGGGTCGGTGTCGCGAAACCCACCGACCACGAGCCGCCCGTCGGGGAGCTGCTGCCAGTAGTCGTAGCCGTCCCGGGCGTAGTGCGGGCAGGCGACCGTGCGGGGCTGCACCGGTGCCGTCGCGATGACCTGCCCGCGCGCCGGGACGATCACAGCGTCCAGCCCGGCGAGCAGCCTGGCACCGAGCCCGTCGGTGGCGACGACGACCTGCGGCGCACCGAGATCGCCGAGGGAGCGGACGCTGCTGCCTTCCACGATCTCGGCCCCGGCGGCCAGGGCGGCTGCAGCGAGGCGCCGGATCCAGTGCAGCGGCTGGATCGCGCCATCATTCGGATGGAACAGCGCCCCGTGGAAGCGGTCGGGACAGCCGCCGACGGGCGGCTCGCGCCACTCCGCGGCGAAGCCGTCGGCCACGAGCGCCTCGTACTCGGCTCGGATCCGCTCGCGCTCGGCGGCGTCGACGGCGAGCCGCAGGCTGCCCTCGGGCCGGAACGCGTCGCCGGCAAGGGCCGCGAGACGGGCGAGAGCGGCTTCCGACAGCGCCCACAGCTCCCTCGCCGCCGGCACGCCGAGGGCGATACGCGCCTCGTCGTAGGCGAGCGCAGCGCCTCGCAGCGCGAACCCTGCATTCCGGCCGCTCGCGCCGCCCGCGACACCACGCGCGTCGTGCACGCGTGCGGCGACGCCGGCCTCGGCCAGCGTCAGCGCGCACGAGAGACCCGTCACGCCGGCCCCCACGATCTCCACGGCGGGCACGCCCGCCCGCGCGGCATCCGCGCGACCTGGCCCGGGCAGCCACTGGTCGCCGTCGTCGTCGAGCCAGAGCGAGCGCAGCACGGCTGAATCCTATGTCGGCGGCGCGACGGCCCGGTAGCGGCCGTCCTCGCCCGCCGCGAGACCGGCCAGCTCGAGCTCCGCCAGCGCCGCAGCCGCGTCGGCGGCGCTGAGCCCGGTACCGCGCACCACCTCGTCGACCACTTTCGGCCTGTCGCGTAGCGCCCGTAGCACGACTGCGGCGCGCCCTGTGGGCACCGGGAACAGGCGATCCTGCGGCTCCAGCCCGAAGAGCGCCAGGACGTCCTCGGGCCCGAGCAGCGGCCCGGCCCCCTGACGCAACAGCGCGTTCGTCCCGGCCGAGAGCGCCGACGTGATCTCGCCGGGGACGGCGAGGACGTCGCGGTTCTCCTCGAGAGCGAAGTCGGCGGTGATCAGCGCACCACTGCGCTCGCGTGCCTCGACGATCACGGTGACGGCGCAGAGGCCGGCGATGATGCGATTGCGCGCAGGGAAGCGCCACGGCGCAGGCTCGACCCCGGGCGGATACTCCGAGACGACCAGGCCCCGTTCGCAGATGCGGGCGGCGAGCAGTGCGTGCGCTGCCGGGTAGTCACGCTCGACGCCGCAGCCGAGCACCGCGACGGTGGCACCGTCGGCCTCCAGAGCGCCGCGGTGCGCCTCTGCGTCGGCGCCGCGGGCGAGGCCGCTGACGACGACCAGCCCGGCTGCGGCGAGCTCGCGACCGAGCCGGCGCGCGACGTGCATCCCGTAGGGCGAGCACGAGCGCGAGCCGACGATGGCCACGGCCGGGGCCGACAGCAGCTCGAACGAGCCGCCACCCCGCGCGAACAGCCCCCAGGGTGGGTCGTGGATCTCCTGCAGCAGCCGCGGGAACCGCGCATCGGAGCGCGCCACCCAGCGCAGCCCGGCTGCGGCCAGACGCTCACGGAAGCGCTGCTCGTCGAATGCCCGCACCAGCCCCGCCCGGGCAGGATCGCGCCGCCCTACTCGGCACGGCCCGCCGCCCGCAGCAAGCACCGCCTCGGCGAGCTCGCTCATCCGGCCTCCAGCTCGCGCGGCATCCGGTAGGAGAGCGCCTCGGCGACATGCTCGGCCTGCACGCGGGGTGAGCCGGCGAGCGCCGCGATCGTCGTGGCGACCCGCAGCACCCGGGCGCGGCCGCGGCCGGAGAGCGGCAGCCGGTCGACGGCCCGGTCGAGCAGAGCGGCGGCAGGGGTGTCCAGGGTGGCCCCGTCGTCATGGAGACGCCCCCGTGCGGCCACGACGCGCGCTGAGACGGCCGCAGAGGACTCGCCCAGCCCTGCGGCCAGATCGACGGCCCGGATGCGCGGGACGGCCACAACGAGGTCGATCCGGTCGAGCAGCGCACGCGACAGCCTGTCCCGGAACAGCGCGAGGCGTTGCGCCGAGCAGGTGCACTCGGCGGCCGGGTCGCCGCGACCACCGCACGGGCACAGATTCATCGTCGCGACGAGCTGGAAGCGCGCCGGGAACACTGCGCGGCCGCCCACCCGCGAGATCGCCACCGTGCCATCCTCGAGCGGCTGGCGGAGCGCCTCGATCGTGGGCCGGGCGAACTCGGGCAGCTCGTCGAGCAGCAGTACGCCGTGGTGCGCGAGGCTGGCCTCGCCCGGCCGCGGACCCGGCCCGCCGCCCACGATTGCTGCCGTCGAGGCACCGTGATGGGGCGCCCGGAACGGCGGCGTCCCGACCAGCGGCCGTCCCGGCGGC
>JANXXF010000150.1 GCA_025350775.1 Actinomycetes bacterium | reverse complement strand
TGTGTCGTTGTCGGCGGTGCCGGATGTGGGTGCGTCGTTTGCGGGGTGGGCTGGGTGTGATTCGGTGTCGGGCAGTTCGTGCACGGTGTCGATGAGTTCGGGTCGGAGTGTCACGGCGAGGTTTGCTTTCCCGTTGTCGGTAGTACGGGCCGGTAGCGGCAGCGGCGTCGTGACGAGCACGCCTGCCGGGATCAACTGCGGCGGCACCTGCTTGGCGACCTACGGCTTCGGGACGGTCGTGACGCTGACCTCCGCCAGCGCGCCGGTGGCCTCCTGGGCGGGCTGCGACAGCGTCACCGCCACGACCTGCACCGTGACGCTGGCCTCATCACGCACCGTCAGCGTCAACTTCCTATAGCCGCGGCAGCCCGGCTCCGCCATTTCACCGCCGGCTTCCGCAAGCGCGGACCTACCGCTGCGACAGCCGCGCCCACAGGTTCTGGAGCAGCCGGCTCTGCGGCTGGCCCAGCACCGACCCGCCGAAGTCGAGTGTTCCTGCTGCGAACACCTTCGCGCCTGCTGCGGTCTCGTAGTACGTCATCTGCGCCGTCTTGCCCGGACCGAACAGGTCGGGCACCTCGGCGAGCACGACGATGCCGGGGGGCGACGACGGCGCCGTCCCGTCGATCTCGGTGCCGTAGCCGCCGATGTCGGCGCCGAGCTTCGAGCCGACCACGAGACCGGTGCCCTCCCACAGCCACGGGGTGGACGTCGTGTTACGCACGATGAACGGCGCCTGGCGGGCACCGTCGTCGTTACCGCGGTACTGCACGCCGATCAACGCCGCCTCGGGCTTGCCGAGGTCGCGCCACTGCCGGGTGCGGCGCATCATGCTGCCGTCGCGCTCGACACGCCAGAAGAAGTTGTTCGCCGACAGAAAGGCGAGGTTGCCGCCGCGGTCGCGATAGCCCGTGACCGCCGCGAACACGGCGTCGGTCACGTACTCGTGGTGGCCCGGGAAGACGATCAGGTCGTAGGCAGCAGCGAGGGCGCTCGCGGAAGCCGTCTCGAGCTCGTCGTCGGTGAGGACGTCCACCTCGTGGCCGCTCGCCGCGAGCCAGTGCAGGAACGGAAGGTCGTAGCGGCGGAAGAACGGCGGGACGCCGCGGCGCAGGAACGGCCGGTCGAGCTGGACGACCGGCGTGGGGCCGCCCGCGTACCAGGTGTCGCCCCAGCCGTCGCCGTTCGCGTCGTAGAAGTTGTACGCCTGCCAGGTGTTCGTCGGCATGATGACCGCCACCCGGTGGACGCCGAGACGGGTGGGGCGGACGACAAATGGGGCGTAGCCGATGCGGCCGTCGGAGGCGGTGAGCTGCGCGAAGTAGACGCCGCTGGGCAGGTCGCCGAGGATGAGGGTCACATCCCCGGGCGCGTTACGTGAGGCACGCCAGTCGTGGGTGGTCGGCCCGCCGACCGCGACGCCGCGGAGGATGTTGTCGGCCGGGGTTTCGCCGAGCTCCGGGCCTGACCGGAACAGCTGCACCTGGAGCGACGGGGCATCGGTGGACACGTGGAGGAGCGCGGTGTCGCCCGCCGCGTAGCTGGCATGCGCGAACGCGGCGTCGACGCTCTGGACACGCACCACCGGGCCCGAACTGCCCCTCAGCCCGGCGGTCGCCTGGCCCACGACGCGGCGGTTGCCGGCGTCGTCGACGAGCGTGAAGCGCAGCAGATACGTGCGCGGGCCGAGATCGGCCGGTGGCGTCCACTCGATCGTGCCCGGTCCGGCGGGCAGCTCGAGCCGCTCGTTGAACACCGTCTCGAGCGACCGTGAGGTGCGGTTCGCCTCGAACAGCAGCGTGGCCGGCTCGGAGAGGGTGAAGCGGATGAACGCGCGATCGCGCAGGCCGTCGTCGTTCGGGGTGACGGTCGTCAGCAGCGGCCGGTCCCCGAGGAACGGGGCGCCGCCGTTCTCGACCCTCAGATTTGCGAGGATGGGCGCGGTCGTGTCCACCGAGAACCCGGCGTCGGAGAGGCGCTTGCCGTGCGAGACGAGCCGGAGGAGGTAGGCGCCGTCGTGAAGCCGCCGGCCGCCCAGCACGCCGCGCCAGGCCAGGTGCAGCTCACTGCGCCGGGCCTCGGGCGCGAGCCAGCCCAGCAACTCGCCCTGCGGTGAGACCACCTGGAGGCCGATCGGCGCGACGACCCGTACCGCTGCGTCGATCTGGATCGAGCCGCGCACGGGCGAGAAGACGGCCGGCGTCACGGCGATGGTCGCGCCAGGGGTGTCGGCCTGCGCGAGCGGAGCGAGCGAAATCGCCGCCAGGGCCAGGAGCAGGGTGACGAGCACGTGTCTCGCGACCCGGCTGCGGCGGCCGGGCAGGGGCTGCGGCTGCAGCGTGCGCTGGGGGAGGCGGTAGCGTGTCTGCATGCTCGAGCTGAGAGATCCGGCCGGCGCGTTCGCCGCCGTCGAGGCGTTCCTCCGGGGGGAGGGCTTCTTCGACTCCGCGGCGAGCGGCCGTGTCGCAGATCTCTACTTCGGCTACGGGCTGGCCGATCCTCTGCGGCGGGCGGGTGGACAGGCGCCCCCGGAGCCGTGCCCGGAGTTGCCGCTCGCAGCGTGCCGCATCCGCAGCAGCGTGGACGCGGAGCCGGCGACCGCGACGGGCAGCGCGGCGACCGGCGCGACCGGCGCGACCGGCGCCCCTCCCTTCACCATCGGCGCCTGGCGGCGCAGCTGGACGGATGCCGGCTACGCGGCTGCGATCGAGGCTGTCCGCTCGGCGATCCGCCGCGGCGATGTCTACCAGGTCAATCTCGTGCAGCATCTGTCGGCGCCGTTCGCCGGTGACCCGAGCTGCCTCGCGGCGGCGCTCGCGCCCCTGCGCCCGCTCTACCCCCGCCCGCTGGCCGGCGAGGGCTGGACCGTCGTCTCGGCCTCGCCCGAGGTCTTTCTGCGCCGGCGTGGCGAGCGGGTGTGGACGCTGCCGATCAAGGGCACCCGGCCGACCGGCGAGGAGGACGGCCTGCGCGGCGCGGAGAAGGACGGGGCCGAGCACATGATGATCGTCGACCTCGAGCGCAACGACTTCTCCCGCGTGTGCGCGCCAGGGTCGGTGCGCTGGCCCGAGCTGATGGCGCAGCGCGAGCTGGCCGGGGTGTCGCACCTCGTCTCGACCGTCGAGGGCCGGCTGCGGCCGGGGGTCGGCCTCGCCGAGCTGCTCGACGCGACGTTCCCGGGCGGCTCTGTCACCGGGGCGCCGAAGATCGCGGCGCTCGACATCATTGCCGCGCTCGAGCCCGTCGGCCGCGGCGCCTCGATGGGCGCGATCGGCACGCTGCACCCCAACGGTGACCTCGACCTCGCGCTCACCATCCGCACCTTCGCCGTCGCCGACGGCCGCATCCATCTGTGGGTGGGCGGCGGCATCGTCTGGGACTCCGTCCCCGCCGACGAGATCGAGGAGTCCTGGGTCAAGGCGCGGCCACTCTGCCGGGCGATCGGCGCCCCCATCGAAGAAGGAGCCCTTGCATGAGCCTGCTTGCCGTCGCCGTCCAGGGCCGCGGGGTCGTCGACCCCCAGGAACCGTTGCTGCACGTCGACGACCAGGCGCTGCTGCGCGGGCGCGGCGTGTTCGAGACGGTGCGCGTCTACGGTGGCAAGCCGTTCAAGCTCGGCCCGCACGTTGCGCGGATGGCCGAGTCGGCGGCGCGTCTCGACCTGCCGCTGCCCACGGCCGCCGAGATCGAGGAGACCGTCGTGCAGGCGCTGGCTGCCGCCGCGACCCCGGACGCCGTGCTGCGCCTGTTCGCCACGCCCGGTCGCGAGGGCGACGCGCGCGGTCACCTGTTCGCCCTCGTCTCGTCGCTGCCGACGCACTTCGACGAGCTGCGTGCGCGCGGCCTGCGGGTGATCTCGCTGATCCTCGGGCCGGAGGCCGCCGTGCGCATCGCGGCGCCCTGGCTGCTGGGCGGGGTGAAGTCGACGAGCTACGCCGTCAACATGTCGGCCGAGCAGGAGGCGAAGGCCCGCGGCGGCGACGACGCCGTCTTCACCACCGCCGACCACATCGTGCTGGAGGGGCCTGTCACCAACGTCTGGTGGCGTGCCGGCGGCACGCTCTACACGCCGTCGCTCGAGCTCGGCATCCTCGCCGGTGTGACGCGCGCCACGGTGATCGAGCTGGCCCCGGAGGCCGGCTTCGAGGTCGCCGAGGGCCGCTTCACGCTGGCCGAGCTGGCCGCCGCGGACGAGGCGTTCACGTCGTCGTCGGTGCGCGAGCTCGTCCCGATCGTCCAGCTCGACGGGCAGCCGCTCGGTGACGGGCGGCCCGGCGCCGCAGCATGGGCGCTACAGGCGGCGCTGCGGCGGGCTGCGGGCGCCTGAGCAGAAGCGCCGCGCGGCGAGTCAGTAGGATTCGCGCCCCGCTACGACATCGAGCAGCGGTGTGCGAGGATCGCCCCGTCGCGGCCGGCGCTGATGATCAGGGGTGCGCCGTCGTGGTCGACGACGGTGAGCGCCCAGATCCCGCCGCTGTGGGCGTCGACGATCGTTGCGACGACGGGGGCGAGCGGTGGGCCGCTGAGAAGCTCGTAGGGTAGCGAGGGGTCGCCACCTAGCGAGCAGCGCATCCGAGCGGCAAAGTCGGTGGCGCCCTGCCTGCGCAGCGCGGCGACGATCGCTGCGCCGCGGTCCCGCGCATCTCGTCGCCTGTACGCGAGGGCGTGCAGCACGCCGACCCGGCCGCGCTCGTTTTTCTCCCCGCCGGACGGCTCGGCTGCCGCCCGGACGAGTGCGCTCCGCAGTGCCTCCTGGTCGGCGGCGAGGAGAAATCCTGGCCGGTCGAGCACGTGGCGTCCCTGCCCGACATCGGCCAGGTGACGCGGCAGGTGCGCGAGCAGGTACGGATCGCATCGCTGGTACTCCTCGGCGGCAGCAGCGGCGTCGGGCAGAGCCGTCACGAGCGCCTCGACGAACCGCTCGCGCGCGTCGTGCGCCCCCGCAGCGACTGCGGCCTCAGACCGATGCCCCTCGAGAGCCTCCTGCGCCGTGGCTCTCCTCACCGTGTCGGCGAGCCCTTCGTGATACAGGCGCCTCGTGTTGCCGGCGCCGCCCAGGAGGTAGTCCGCTGCCTCGCGGGACGCCTCGCGGACATCCGCTGCCGTAAACGGCTCGAGCGCCGGCGGTCGCAGCGCATTGGCCGCCGTCACCCAGGTGTCGGCCGGCTCGACCGTCAGGCCGTCGCCGTAGCTGTGTGCGAGCGGATGGAGCAGGGCGAGCACCCTCTCTCTCTTCTCGCCGAAACGGGCGAGATAGTCCCAGAAAGCCGCGCTCAGATCGGCCGGGATCAGATCGCGCCAACCCGGCGAGGTCGTGTCGATCGGGTCGCGCTCGGCAAGCGTTCGCGAGATCAGCTCTGCGACGAGGAAGGTTCCCTTCGCTCTAGCGGCAACCGCCGCCGCAACCGCGCACGCCGGGGCCGGCGCGTACTTCCCAGCGAAGGTGAGGCGCGCTCGGACGTACACCTCGATCGCTGCCTCATCGGCGTACTCCTCGCCGTCGAGGTCGACCCAGTTCGCCCAGCTGGGGGCTGAAGGCGCCCTCGTCGCCAGAGAGCCCACGGCGACCCGCGCGCCGGAGTCGACGAGCTTTCGAACGAGATTCATGAGGTCGCGAGGCTCCAACGACTCGTCCACCGCATCGAGGACGATCGAGGGCGTGGAACCGACCCGGGCGATCGACGATCCGAGCCACTCGACGCTTGTCGCACCCAGGCCGAGCTGCTCGCCGACCCTCGCGGCCACTGCCTCGCTACCGAGGCCGCGGGTGAAGACGGCCGCGTCGACCGGTCGGGTCGGCGGGAGGTAGCCGGCGGCTGCCTTCGGGTGCTCCCGGAGGTAGCGCGGGCATCCGAGCACGACCGCACGGCTGAGCAGCGCCGACTTGCCGCGGCCGCGCGCGCCGGTCACCACGAGCAGGCCGCTGCCGGCGTCGAGGTGGTCACGAACTGCGTTGTACGCGGCGAGCTGCCCGGTGAAGAAGTAGCCCGGCTCGGTCGGGAGGACCACACCGCGCGACCGGGGCTCCCAGTGCTCTGTCCAGCGCGGATCCCGCTCGACCGGCGTCTCGACCAGCTCCGCGACGTCGGCAAAGCGGGACGCGATCGCATCGACGGGCACGAGCCAGCCAAAGCCGGCATTGTCGCCGGCGTCGATTGCGTCGCCCGCCCGGCCCACGACGATGCCGAGCAGCTTCGGGCTCTGCCTGCCGATGGCGGGGATCTCGACGACGGGCCCGCCGCTGTCGCCGACGCGGACGCCCTGTCTCGCATTCGGAACCTCGAAGCCGGTACGCCTATCAGTGTCGGCCGAGGGATGGATCTTCACGCCGTAGCTGCGGGCCGTCGTGTCCTCGTTGGTGGACAGCCACGCATAGGTCGTGTCTGGGTGCGGGGCTGCGCCGCGAAAGAGCCTGCGCGGCACGAGCAGCGCGCTCTCGGGGAACTCGTCGTTCTCGGAAGCGGGCTCGACGAGCGCCACGTCCAGATCGGCGTCGAGGTCCACGACGCGGCACGCGATCTCGCGCGCCTCGCCGCGCACCCACAGCTCGCCATCGATCGCCAGACCGTGAGCGGCGGTCAGGACGAGCCGACGTGACAGCACGGCGCCCTGGCGTCTGTCCCCGTCGATCGCGACCGCCCACGTCATCGGCGTTGCTCAGG
>JANXXF010000060.1 GCA_025350775.1 Actinomycetes bacterium | reverse complement strand
GCGCGCCCTCGGCGAGCGGCACGGGCCACTCGGGCAGCGGCTGCGCGTCGAACAGCGGGCAGGCGCCCATGCACAGCAGATCGAGCATCCGCCACGGGATGCAGAGTTTCGCCCCCGAGCGGATCACCGCCAGGCGGCTCCGCGCGAGCGTGCGCCACAGCTGCTCGGGCGCGATCGCGTGGGTCGACCACGCGACGCCGGCACCCTCGAGCCGCGCGACGAGCCGCCGCCGCTCTTCCGGGTCGTCGCCGCCGGGGAAGATCGCCAGCAGCTCCTTGCGGCAGTCCAGCCGCGCGAGCTCCTCGAACAACCGGACGACATGCTCGGCACCGCCCCAGACGTTCGCTATGAAGGCGACGTCGAGGTCCTGCTCGGTGCCGCGCAGGGTGCGCAGGAACGCGATGCGGCGTGCGTCGAGCAAGCCGTTGCCGTTGACGAGCGGCTCGACGCGATGGTCATAGACGGCGCTCGGCCAGCGGTTCGCCTTGAGGTAGACGTCGCACCAGTCGAGCGACGGCTCGTCCATCACGCGGTGGTTGTCGAACGGGTCGAGGGCGACGCGGACAACAGCTTTCTCCGTCTCGACGAGGTATCGGCCGACGGGCGTCTCGAGCGCGGCCTCGGGCAGCCCGACGCGGCGGGCGGCGGCGCCGAGGCGCTCCAGTGCGGTGACGGACCGAAGCGGCCCGACGGCCCGGCCGAGCAGCGGCGGCCCGCCGTGCAACCGCATCGGCCCCAGCAGGGAGAGCCCCTGCAGGTAGTAGCGCTGGTAGCGCAGCAGGTGGTTCCAGACCGGCGGCGCGAGGTAGGTGATGCGGGCGCTCATCGGAAGGGCCGCGGGTGTCCCGGCGGCCGCGAACTAGACTAGCGCAGGCATGCGCGAAGCTGACACGGACGGGATGCGGGATCGCCCGCTCGAGCACAAGGGCCACACCTGGAACTGGTCGCAGTACCACAAGTGGTCGGAGCGTTCGGGCCAGCTGTACCCGTTCCGCCACCCCGAGCTCGGGATCGTGGGCAAGGACAGCACGTTCTTCTGCATGGGCAGCTGCTTCGCCGACCACGTCGCCGAGTACCTGCGGCACACGCTCGGCATCCCGGCGTCGTCGTTCGGCGAGTCGCGCTTCTACGACACGACCTCGGTGCTGCAGACGGCGCGGCACCTGCTCGACGGGCCCCAGTACGACTGGTCGGAGATGTGGGTCACGGATGAGGGCAAGTTCGCCCACCCGTTCCGCAACCCGCGCTACCGGGCCGACACGCTCGACGAGCTGAAGGCATGGAGCGACCGCATCGAGGACGAGGCGCGCGCTGCGCTGCGCGCCGCCGACTTCGTCGTGATCACCCTGGGCGGCACCGAGACCTGGCGCGACCCGGTGACGAAGAAGGCGTTCGTAACGATGCCGTTCCCTGACGTCTTCGACACGCTGCTCGCGGCGGGCGGCGCCGAGTTCTACGACGTCAGCTACGCCGAGAACTACGCGAACCTCGAGCAGATCTACCTCACCATCCGCGAGCACGCGCCGCAGGCCCAGCTCATCTACACGGTGTCGCCGATCCGCATGACCTTCACGGTCTCGGGCAAGGACGTCGCAGTGGTGACGAGCCAGAGCAAGAGCGTGCTGCGCGCCGCAGCCGGCGAGCTCGCCGACCGCTACCGTGACGACGGGCTGCACTACTTCCACAGCTACGAGGTCATCCAGTACGCACCGCCCGGCCACACGTTCTTCAACCCGGACGACATCCATGTGAGCGCGCTCGGCGTGCGCACCGTGATGCACGAGTTCGCCCGCTGCTACATCCGCCCGGAGGCGCGCGGCGGCGAGTACGCGCTGGAGGAGGCGGCGCTGCGGCACACCGGGACGGTTGCCGGGGTCGAGCAGCTCGCCCCCTACGACGTGCGCGCCCAGGTGGTGCGTGCGCTGCGCACGGTCGGCCTCGAGGCCCCGGCGCGCTGGGTCTACTCGCGTTACGTGCTGTCGCGCTGAGGAGCGGTGCCGGGGCCGCCCGCCCGACCGCCGGCGAGCCACGGCAGCTCGATCAGCCCCTCGCGCAGGTACAGCTCGAGCAGCGTGAAGTCCTCGAGCGAGTCGACGTGCACGGCGCGCAGCTCCGGTATCTCGTAGAGCAGGTTGCGGCCCTTCAGCCAGCTCGCCGACTCCGCTCGCACGAACGAGGTGCGCCACGCGTAGAGCGCAGCGTTGATGCGGAAGACGCGCGGCACGTCCTGCCGGCGGCCGTAGCTGGACGCGTCCGGGTTGAGCAGCTGCATCGTCCCGTCGCCGCCGTCGACGACGGCGTGCCAGAGCGGGTTGAAGTGCGGCTCCGACACGGCGACGACGCCGTCGGCCTCGGGCCGGCCCGCAAGCAGGGCGAGCACCGCGGCGACGTCGGCAGGGAGCCGCGCCGGGCTCGTCGGGTCGAGCAGCAGCAGCACGTCGTAGTCGCTGCCGTCGCGGCAGGCCTCGGTGAGGGCATGTTGGAGGACGGGCCACATCGCAGTCTCGTCGCCGGCCAGCGCGGCGGGGCGTAGGAAGGGCACCTCGGCGCCGTGCTCGCGGGCGACCGCAGCGATCTCCTTGGAGTCGGTCGAGACGATGGTGCGCGTGATCTCGGGACAGCTCCGCGCGAGCAGGATGGAGTGGGCGATCAGTGGCAGTCCTGCCAGTTCGCGGACGTTCTTCCCGGGTAGCCCCTTCGAGCCACCGCGGGCGGGGATGACGGCAAGCACGCTCGGTTGCTCGGGCTTCGCCGGTCCGCTCACCGCGCCACTCCCGCCGTCACGCGCAGCACGCCGAGGCCGTCGGCAGCGGGCGTGCGCGGCTCGCGCCCCTCTGCCGAGGCCGCAAGGAAGTCGGCGAGCTCGTCGGCGTAGGTCTGCTCGAGCGAGAAGCCCTGGTCGGCCCACAGGGTCTCGCGGCGGCCGCCAGGCCCGAGCAGCAGCGCCGGCCCGCCCGCCGTCCACTCGGCCGTCGCCTCCGAGCCGACCCAGCGCGAACGACGGTTGAACGAGCGGTCGAGGAAGTCGGCGTGGATCGAGCTGACGGCCCCG
>JANXXF010000044.1 GCA_025350775.1 Actinomycetes bacterium | reverse complement strand
CCGATCGACCAGCCACAGCCGAACCCCAATCCGCGCGCCGAGCGCGCCCTTCGACAGCCCCGCCGCCTGGCGTGCTGCCGCGATGCGCTCCGCGACGAGTTGTCTCCGATCTGTGTCCATTTCCGTCTGCGTCGACAGTGTGCCTGCTCGGCCACACCCCCGCACGAGGGGTCAGGAGCCCGGGCTGCCGGCGGGGCTACCATGCGTTCGTGCTCTGGCCGCAGACCCGTGTCGCGCAACTGCTCGGAGCGAGCCTCCCGATCGTGCAGGCGGGCATGGCCGGCGGGATCACACCGGCCGACCTGGTTGCGGCTGTCTCGGCGGCGGGCGCGTTCGGCACCGTCGGCGCGGGCACGCTCTCACCCGACCGCCTGCGCGACGTCGTCACCGGGATCCGTGCGCGCACCGACCGGCCGTTCGGCGTCAATCTTCTCTTCCCGCCCATGCGCGCCCACGCTGCCTGCGCCGCCGCCGCCGTCAACGCCGTGCTCGCGCCGTTTCGCACCGCTGCCGGCGTGGCCGCGGCGCCGCACCCGCAGGCCATGCCCACAGGCCTCGTCGAGGCGCAGCTTCAGGTGGCGATCGACGAGCGCGTCGCGATGGTCACTTTCGCCTTCGGGCTGCCGCCGGCCGGCGCCATCGACGCGCTGCACGCCGCTGGCGTGGTCGTGTTCGGCACAGCAAACACGGTGGACGAGGCGCGAGCGGTCGTCGCCGCCGGGGCCGACGCCGTCGTCGCGCAGGGCTCCGAGGCGGGCGGCCATCGCGCCGGCCTCGACAGCGAGGCGCTCGTCGGGCTCGTCGCTCTCATCCCCGCCGTTGTCGACGCGGTCGACGTGCCTGTCGTGGCGGCCGGCGGCATCATGGACGGCCGTGGCATCGCCGCCGCGCTGATGCTCGGTGCCGAGGGCTTGCAGCTGGGCACCGCGTTCCTGCTCGCCCACGAGAGCACCGCGCCCGAGGCGTACAAGGCCGCGCTCGCCGCCGCCCGCGAGGACGCATCCGTTACGACGCGCGCCTTCACCGGTCGCCGCGCCCGCGCCCTGCCGACGCCGCTGATCGAGGCGCTCGAGACTGCCGGCGCCGAACTCCTGCCGTACCCGCAGCAGTCCTCGCTGACCGCGCCGATCCGCGAGCGCGGCATCGCCGACGACCGTGCCGAGTGGCTGTTCCTGCTGGGCGGCCAGGGCACCCGGCTTGCGCGCCGCCTGCCGGTCGCCGAGCTCGTCACCGCCCTCGACGCCGAGACCCGCGCGACCCTCGCGCGCGTCGGCTAGAATCCGGGCTCCTGGTACGCGAGGGCGGTTAGCTCAGTTGGGAGAGCACTAGCTCGACAAGCTAGGGGTCACTGGTTCGAGCCCAGTACCGCCCATGAAAACCCCTGCTAGCGCGGGGGTTTTTCGTTGTGCGGTTTGCGAGGATGACGCGGTGGCCAGCTAACACCTGACCCGCAGCAGCTGCTCTGTGAGCCCTCCCGGGTTTCGCGGAACCGGGGGCACACCAGTTGGTCTACCGAACCCGGGGCGATTCACCGCGTATCGTGACGCCATGTCGTCACCCGCGTCGGTCCAGGAAGTCGTCGCGCGCATGGAGGGGATCGTCGCGCCGCTGCCCCGCGCCGACGGCGTCGCTGCCTTTACCCAGCTCTACCTCGCGGTCACCCAGGGCGTCCAGGTACGCCTGGCGGGCGCCACCTTCGTCGACCCGTCGTTTCTCGCGCGGCTCGACATCGTGTTCGCCAACCTGTACTTCTCGGCCCTCGAGCAGCACGAGCGCGACCCCGGCAAGGCGCCGCCCGCGTGGCGGCCCCTGTTCGACGCACGGGCGCGCCGCGGCATCGCGCCGCTGCAGTTCGCGTTCGCCGGCATGAACGCCCACATCAACCGCGACCTCCCCGTCGCGCTCGTCAGCACCTGCCGCGAGCTCGGCATCGGGCTCTCGTTAGGCTCGCCCCAGCATCAGGACTACGTGCGCATCAACGGCCTGCTCGCCACCGTCGAGACGCAGATCAAGCAGCAGTACCTGACCGGCTGGCTGCACACGCTCGACCGCATCGTCCATCGCGTCTCGCGTATCGACGACATCGTGGCGATGTGGGGCATCGAGCACGCCCGCGAAGCGGCCTGGATCAACGCGCAGGCGCTGTGGGCAATCCGCGACGACACCGACCTCGCGGCCGACTTCGTCACCACCCTCGACCGCACCGTCGGCTTCGCGGCGCGCGGCCTGCTCATCCCGGCGGACACCCGGCTGCGCAGGCTCGGCCGCTTCCTCCACCTCGGCTGAGCGTCCGCCGGGTGCGGGAACGGGCCCGCCTTACCTGCCCACTCCGCGCAGTAGGCTTCGGCCAATCGAGAGTTTCAGGAGGAACGATGCCCGACGTGACCGTGAACGGCTGTCGCCTGTGGTACGAGCTCAGGGGAGCGGGCGACTATCTGCTGCAGATCGGCGGCGCCGGGTTCGCGCACGAGAACTTCGGCATGGTGACCGAGGCGTTCAGCAAGCAGTTCACGATCATCGACTTCGACCTGCGCGGCTACGGGCTCAGCGACCGGCCGTTGCAGGAGTACACGATGGACGTCTGGGCCGACGACGTGGCGGCGCTGCTCGCTGCGATCGGCGTCGCCAAGACGCATGTCCACGGCAGCTCGATGGGCGGCATGGTCGCGATCAGGCTGGCCGCGAAGTACCCGGAGCTGGTGGACGGCCTCGTCATCGGCTGCTCCGCCGCGAAGTCGGACACGATGTCGCGTGACCGCTGGGAGATCTGGAAGGCGCTGGCCCGCTCGTACGGCATGGGTGGCAGGCCGCTTGCATTGGAAATCGCGGGGCAGGCGCTGACCCGTGCGTTCCTCGACTCCGAGCAGGCCCCCATCGTCGTCGCGAACATCCAGGGCGTGCTGGAGCGGAACTGCTCGGTCGAGGTGTTCTGCGGTGCCTGCGACGCGATGCTCGCGATGGATCTGACGCCCGACCTGCCGCGGATCACGGCGCCGACGCTCGTGATGTGCGGCGACCAGGACATCCTCACGCCGCTCACGCAGGGCCCGCAGGGGGCCGGCTCCGACGTGATCGCCAGGCTGATCCCCGGTGCCGAGCTCTGCCTGCTGGAGGGGATCGGGCACACGAACCTGATGGAGGCCCCCGAGCTGTCGGTCGAGATCGTGACGGCGTTCCTGCAGCGGGTGTCGACGCAGGGTTAGCCCTGCGTCGTTACAGCTTCCAGTCGCCGCGCACGGCCCTGCCGAGACCGAGGTTCTCGCGCAGCGTCGCGCCGCGGTACTCGGTCTGGTGCAGGCCGCG
>JANXXF010000021.1 GCA_025350775.1 Actinomycetes bacterium | reverse complement strand
CGGCTCGGCGTCCCGCACATCGCGACGATCGGCCGCTTCAGCACGCTGATCTTCCTCGTCGCGATGGTGATCTTCTTCGGCTTCGCCGCGCCGAACTTCGCGACGGGCCAGAACTGGCTGAACATCCTCGAGTCGGCGTCGATCCTCGGCATCATCGCCGCGGGCCTGACGGTGACGCTTACCATGAACGACTTCGACCTGTCGATCGGGCAGGTCTCCTCGATGTCCGGCATGTTCGCGGCGGGTATCGCCGTCACCAACGGCACCGCCCTCGGCATGCTGGCGGGCGTCGGGCTGGGCGCCGCGGCGGGCGTCGCCAACGGCCTCGCCGTGACGATCCTGGGGGCCTCTGCGTTCATCGTCACGCTCGGCACCTCGTTCGTCGTCGAGGGCATCATCTTCGGCTACAAGAGCGGCTCGCAGGTCTCGTTCGGCATCCCTAAGGACTTCACCAACCTCGGCCTCGGCAAGGCGCTCGGCGTTAGCTACCTCGTGTGGATCTGGATCGGTGTGTCGCTCGTGCTGATGGTCGTCATGCACCACACGCCGCTCGGCCGGAAGATGTACGCGGTCGGGGGCAACGCCACCGCGGCGCGCCTATCGGGCATCTCGATCCCGCGCACCCGCTTCACCGCCTTCGTGATCGCCGGTGTGTGCTCCGGCTTCGGCGGCATCCTGCTGGCCTCGAACCTCGGCACGGGCAACCCCCTTGCCGGCGTCGGCTACCTGCTCGAGGGCTTCACCGTCTGCTTCCTGGGAGCGGCGACGCTGCGCGGCGGCCAGTTCAACATCTTCGGCACCTTCGTCGGCGCCATCATCCTGCGCTGCCTCGAGAACGGCCTCGTCATCCAGGGCGCCTCCGGCTCGTGGCAGAAGATCGCCAAGGGCATGGTGCTGATCGCCGCGGTCGGCGTCACCGGGGTGCTGCGCCGCAACGCGTCACGGGCATGAGCGAGCAGCCCACGCCCGACGCCGCGCCCGGGGTCGACCCCGTCATCCGCATCCGCGGCCTGACGAAGGCGTTTCCCGGCGTCCAGGCGCTGAACGCTGTCGACTTCGACGTCGTTACCGGCGAGGTACACGCGCTCGTCGGCGAGAACGGCGCCGGCAAGTCCACGCTGATCAAGATCCTCGCCGGCGTCCACCCGCAGGATGGCGGCACGGTCGAGATCGAGGGCCGGGAGGTGCACATCGCCTCGCCGCACCAGTCCACCGCACTCGGGCTCGGCTTCATCCACCAGGATCTCAATGTCGTCCCCGAGTTCTCCTCGTACGAGAACATGACGCTCGGCCTCGACAACCGTCGCATCGCCGGGGTGATCGTCGATTGGCGCGACATGCGCCGCCGGGTGCGCGTCATGGCGGAGCGGCTGCAACTCGACTTCGACCTCAGCGTGCCGATGCGGTCGCTGAGCCAGGCACAGGCGCAGCTCGTCGCGATCGGCCGGGTGCTGATGCTCGATGCGCGCGTGGTGACGATGGACGAGCCGACCGCGGCGCTCTCGGGGGCCGAGGTGCGCAAGCTCTACGAGGTGATCCGTGACCTCAGGTCGCACGGCGTCTCGGTGATCTACGTCTCCCACCGGCTCGAGGAGGTGTTCGAGCTCGCCGACCGCATCACCGTGCTGAAGGACGGCGAGAAGGTCGGCACCTTCCAACGTGGCGAGATCCGCGACAAACAGCACCTCGCCTCGCTGATCATCGGCCACGAGGCGGGCGACTGGGTGAAGGACGTCGCCGCTGACCGCGGCGAGGTGCGCCTAGAGGCGCGTGACCTCAGCTGGGGGCGCGCCGTGCGTGACGCCAGCCTGACGCTCCACGCCGGCGAGATCGTCGGGCTGGGCGGGTTGGTAGGAGCCGGCCGCTCCGAGCTGGCGCACCTGCTGTTCGGCGCCGAGAAGCCCGACGCGGGCGAGATCGTGGTGAAGGGGAAGCGGCTCGCTGCCGCCCCGAAGGCCGGCATCCGCGCCGGGATGGCGCTGCTCCCCGAGGACCGGCGGCGCCAGGCCGCGGTGCCGACGATGACCGTGCGCGAGAACGCGACGCTCTCGTCGTTGCTGCAGTACCTGACGGGGCCGTTCATCTACCGGCCGCGCGAGCGGACATCGGTGATGGAGATGGTGCGCGCCCTCGACATCAAGGTCGCCAACATCGATCGCCCGATGCGCAATCTCTCGGGCGGCAACCAGCAGAAGGTCGTGATCGGCAAGTGGATCGACACCGGCGCCGACATCTACATCTTCGACGAGCCGACCCAGGGCGTCGACGTCGGCGCGAAGGCCGAGATCCACCGGATCATCCAGCAGCTCGCTCGCGACGGCGCTGCCGTGCTCTTCATCTCCTCCGACCTGGAGGAAGTCACCGGCATCGCGCACCGCGTCCTGGTGATGCGCGAAGGCTCGATCGTCGCGGAGCTCGACGGCCTCGAGGCGACACCGGAGCGGATCCTCGAGCACTGCTACGCAACCCACGCGACCCACGCGACCCACGCGACCTAGCCGCCGATGAAGCAGGCGCCCACCACCAATCGCAAGCGCCAGGCAGTCGTCAACCGCGAGCGGCGCCGCACCGAGATCAGCCGCGGCGCCGCCGAGCTGTTCGCCGAGCGCGGCTACTTCGAGACGACGGTCGGCGACATCGCTGAGCACTGCGAGATGTCGAAGGCCACGCTCTACCACTACTTCTCCTCGAAGGAGGAGATCCTCTACGCGATGCACGAGTCGCTGGCGACGTGGATCCTCGAGGCGGCCGAG
>JANXXF010000444.1 GCA_025350775.1 Actinomycetes bacterium | reverse complement strand
AAAGTGAACTACTGTGCACACAGTACAGAACGGGTGGTGAGCCGGGCCTATTCCCGGCGGACGCGCGTCACTCGGCGCCCGGCGTCTGGCACCGGGCACGCGGCGCTCGGGGCCGTTCGGTCGGCTACCCTCGGCGGCGTGACCGCGACCCTCATGGACGGCAAGGCGCTCGCCGCCCGGGTACGGGCCGAGGTGGCCGAGGAGGTACGCCCGCTGGGGGCGATCGGCCTCGCCACGGTGCTCGTCGGCGGCGACCCGGCCTCGGCGATCTACGTCCGCCGCAAGCACGAGGCCTGCCGCGAGGTGGGCATCGAGCCGTTCGACCATCACCTGCCGCAGGAGACGAGCGAGGCCGATCTGCTCGCCCTCGTCGCTCGGCTCGACGCCGACCCGGCCGTCACTGGCATCCTCGTCCAGCTGCCGCTCCCGGCCCACATCGACGAGGGGCGCGTGCTGCGCGCGGTCGCGCCGATCAAGGATGTCGACGGCTTCCATCCCTTCAGCGCCGGCCAGCTCTACCTCGGCGAGCCGACCTTCGTGCCGGCCACGCCGCTCGGAGTGATGGAGCTGCTGCGCGCCTACGACGTCGAAGTCGCCGGCGCCTGCGCGGTCGTGATCGGGCGCAGCGCCATCGTCGGGAAGCCCGCGGCGCACCTCCTGCTGCAGGCCAACGCCACCGTCACGATCTGCCACTCGCGTACGCGTGACCTCGGTGCCGTCACCCGCCAGGCCGACATCCTCCTGGCCGCAGTCGGCCGGGCCGGCATCGTCACCCCGGAGATGGTCAAGCCGGGCGCCACCGTGATCGACGTCGGCATCAACCGCACCGCTGCCGGCCTCGTCGGCGACGTCGACCCCGCTGTCGCCGAGGTGGCGGGGCTGTTGACCCCGGTGCCGGGCGGCGTCGGCCCGATGACGATCGCCCTGCTGCTGCGCAACACCCTGCGCGCCCGCCGTTACCAGGCGGGCCTGCTCCCGTTCCCCTGACGCGCCGGCTCTTCCGGCCGCGCCACCCGTGCTTCTGGAAGGATTCGCCTCCGTGTCGATCTCGCGTGAACAGGTCATCCATGTCGCCCGCCTGGCCCGCCTCGAGCTGGCCGACGAGGAGATCGACCGCCTGGGCGCGCAGCTCTCGGCGATCCTCGACGCGGTGAGCAAGGTCTCGGAGCTCGATCTCTCGGACGTTCCGCCCACGCTGCACCCGCTCGACAGCGTCAACGTCCTCGGCGAGGACGAGCCTCGCCCGTCGCTGTCCCTCGCGGACGCGCTGCTCAATGCCCCCGACCCCGAGGGCTCGGCCTTCGGCGTGCCGTCGGTCTAGCGGGAGCGCCGCCGCCGTGATCGACACCCTCCGTCTGAGCGCCGAGCAGGCGACCGCCCTCGTCGCCCGCGGTGACGTCTCCGCCGCCGAGCTGCATCGCGCCTACATCGACGCGATCGCCCTGCGCGATCCCGAGCTCCACGCCTATCTCACCGTGTGCGAGGAGCACGACGGCGGCACCGGCATCCCCATCGCCCTCAAGGACGTCATCTCGACGAAGGGCATCCGCACCACCGCCGGCTCGAAGATCCTCGAGGGCTACAGGCCCGTGTACGACGCGACCGTCACCGAGCGGGTCCGCGCCGCCGGCATGTCCCTGCTCGGCAAGACCAACACCGACGAGTTCGCCATGGGCTCGTCCACCGAGAACTCGGCCTACGGGCCGACGCGCAATCCCTGGGACCCGTCGCGCGTGCCCGGCGGCTCGGGCGGCGGCTCGGCGGCGGCGGTGGCGGCAGGCCTGGCCCCCTGGGCGCTCGGCTCCGACACGGGTGGCTCGGTCAAGCAGCCGTCGGCGCTCTGCGGCAACGTCGGGCTGCGGCCCACCTACGGCACGGTGTCGCGCTACGGCATCATCGCTTTCGCGTCGAGCCTCGACCAGGTCGGCCCGGTGGCACGCAACGTTCGCGACTGCGCGCTGCTCTACTCGATCATCGCCGGCCGCGACGAGCGCGACTCGACCACCGTGGACGTGCCCGCCGCGGTGAGCCTCCCCGAGGGCGACAGCCTGAAGGGCCTGCGCATCGGCGTGCCCCGCGAGATGAACAGCGAGGAGGGCGTCGACCCCGGCGTCACCGCCGCCGTCCGCACCGCGATCGAGCAGGCCCGCGCGCTGGGCGCCGAGGTGGGGGAGTGCTCGCTGCCGAAGTCGGTCGAGTACGGGATGGCCTGCTACTACCTGATCGCTCCGGCCGAGGCCTCGTCCAACCTGGCCCGCTTCGACGGCGTCCGCTACGGCTTCCGGGCCGACGCCGACGACCTCACCGCCCTCTACGGCCGCACCCGCGACCAGGGCTTCGGTGACGAGCCGAAGCGCCGCATCATGCTCGGCACCTACGCGCTCTCGGCCGGCTACTACGACGCCTACTACGGCCAGGCCCAGAAGGTGCGCACGCTGATCCGCCGCGAGCACGCCGAGGTCTTCCAGAAGTTCGACCTGATCGTCTCGCCGACCTCGCCGACGATCGCCTTCCGCTTCGGCGAGAAGGCCGCGAACCCGCTGGCGATGTACCTCTCCGACATCTTCACGATCCCGTCGTGCATGGCGGGCCTGCCGGGCCTCAGCATCCCCTGCGGGCTCTCCGAGGGGATGCCGGTGGGCCTCCAGCTGATCGGGCCGCAGTTCGCCGAGAACACGCTCTTCCGCGCGGGCCATGCGCTGGAGCAGGCGCTCGCCTTTGACGTCGTGCCGGGGAGGCTTCGCTGATGGGCGCGGCCGCCACCGCCTCGACGAGCGCCGCCTGGGAGCCCGTGATCGGGCTCGAG
>JANXXF010000315.1 GCA_025350775.1 Actinomycetes bacterium | reverse complement strand
CTTCGCCGAGGGCGTGCTGCGGGCAGGCGCGGGTAACGCGGCGGTGCTCTCGAACACGTCGCCGTTCTTCGTGCTGGTGCTGGGCCGTCTCGTCCTCGGCGAGCGGCTGAAGCCCGCCGGCGTGCTCGGGTTGATGATCGGCTTCGCCGGCGTCGTGACGATGGTCGGCTCGCAACTCGGCGGCACCCACGGCAGCGACCTTGCGCTGGGGATGGCGCTGGCGCTGGCGGCGGGCGCCGGCTGGGGGTTCGCCACGCTGATCGTCAAGTGGCTCGCCCAGCGTGACCCGGCGCTCGACGTGACGGCGATCAGCGCCGGGCAGTACGTCGTCGGCGGCCTCATCCTGGGCGTGCTCGCGTTCTCGATCGACGGCACGGGCGGAACGCGGTGGTCGTCGGCGGACCTCTGGGGCTCGCTCGCGTTCCTCACGGTGGGCTCGTCCGTGATCGGCTTCATTGCGTTCTTCGGGGCGCTCAAGCGGTTGAAGGCGTCCGTCGCTTCATCCGCGCAGTTCCTCGTGCCGGTCGTCGCCGTGCTGATCGAGATCGTTCGTGGCTCGGTGCCCGGCGGGGTCGTGCTCGTCGGCATGGTGATCACCGTCGCCGGGGTCGCCCTGGTAAACCTCGCACCGGATCTGCCGTTGCTCGGTCGCACGCGCTAGCGTAGGCACACGAGGGGCGGAGGTGCCCGCACGAACGCTGACGGAGGTCTGTGATGGAGTTTCAGGTGCAGGGTGGGACGACCCCGGTCGTCGTCGTCACGCTCGCCGCGGGCGAGCAGATCGGCTCCGAGGCGGGCGAGTTGGGCTGGCTCCGCGGCGACATCCAGATCGAGACCGGCACGTCTGTAGCCGGCCAGCACGGTGGCTTCCTGAAAGCGGCGAAGCGCGCAGTTGGCGGCTCGTTCTTCATGCAGGAGTTCACCGCCGGCAGCGGCGGCGGTGAGGTCACCTTCGCGGCGAAGGCGCCCGGTCAGATCCGCCCCGTCGACCTCGCCTCGGGCCACGACGTGATTGTTCACGAGAACGGCCTGATGTGCTTCCAGACGGGCGTCACGATCGAGACGTACCTGCAGAAAAAGCTCGGCGTCGGCGCCTTCGGCGGCACGGGCTTCACGCTGCAACGGCTTTCGGGCAACGGGCGCGCCTACGTCGAGCTGCACGGCGACGTCGTCGAGTTCGACCTCGCCGCGGGCGAGCGGCTGCGCACGAGCCCCGGCCACGTCGGCCTCTTCGACGCCTCGGTCTCGCTCAACCTGACGACGATCCCCGGGATCAAGAACAAGCTGTTCGGCGGTGAGGGGCTCTTCCTCACGGAGCTCGTCGGCCCCGGGAAGGTGTGGCTGCAGTCGATCACGCTGGCCGGCCTGGCGCAGGCACTCTCGCCGTACCTCGTCAGCAAGCGCGAGGCGACGGAGGTAGGCGCGGCGGGCGTCGGCGCGGCCATCCTCGGCGGACTCCTCAAGAAGTAGGGACGCGTGGACGCAGATGCCATCGAGCTCCGGGTGCTGGGCTGCCTGATCGAGAAGCAGCGCACGACCCCGGACGTCTACCCGCTCTCGCTCAACTCGCTGCGCCTGGCCTGCAACCAGGCGACCAACCGCGACCCGGTCGTCGTGTACGACGAGCCGACGATCCGGGCTGCGCTCGACCGGCTCGGCCGCCGTGGCTGGACGCGCCTGGCCAGTGGCGCGACCAGCCGCGCGATCAAGTACCGGCACCTGCTCGACGAGGCGCTGAAGCTCGACGGGCGCGACATCTCGCTGCTCACGCTGCTCATGCTGCGCGGCCCGCAGACGCCGGGCGAGCTCAACCAGCGCAGCGACCGCCTCTACCACTTCGGCTCGCTCGAGGAGGTCGAGCGGGCGCTCGGCATCCTGAGCGAACGCGACCTCGTCGAGCTGCTGCCGCGGCGGCCGGGCCAGAAGGAGCAGCGCTACCGGCACCTGCTGGGCGGGGAAGGCGCGCCCCCCGTCTTCACCACCCGCACCGACGCAGACGGTGAAGAGCACCTCGAGTTCGGTGACGGCGCCCACGGCGCGCGGCCGCCGGGTGGTCACGAGAGCCACGAGCCGTCGTACCGTGAGGGTGGCGGCGCTGCCGGGGAGTCCGCACTGGCGCCGGAGCGCGCGACGGTCGAGGAGCGGGTGACGGCGATCGAGCGGCGGGTGGCCGCGATGGAGGAGCAGATGCGGCGCCTCCTGGGCTGAGCGGTACCGGGGTGGTTGCCGGCCGGAGCCGCCCCTGACCGTGGCCGGCGGCTCAGTCGTCGTGGGTCGGGCGCTCGCCGTGGTCGACGCTGATCGACTCGTCCTGCCGGCGCTCCTCGATGCGGCCGCGCTGCGCGAGGGCGGCGCGGTCGGCGGGGGTGGCCGGCTGCTCGAGCAGGAGCGAGAAGCTGCGCGGCCAGAGGCGCCGGGCCGCCACGACGTTGGCCTCGGCGGCGAGCAGCATGATGTGCGCGCCGAGGTAGATCCATGAGAGCAGGCCGATGACGAGCGCGAAGGTGCCGTACGTGTTGCTCGCGCCGCGCAGCACGTGGTCGACGTAGTAGCCGCCGAGAGCCTGGAGGCCGCCGTAGAGCACCGCCGCCGCGATCGCGCCCCCGCGCAGCTGCCGCCAGGTCACGCTGCGCGCCGCCAGCACGCGGAAGCCGATCCAGAAAAGGCCGAAGTTGACGACCGCCGTCAGCGCGAACGAGCCGATCTTCCAGAGAACGCCAAAGTCGGCCCCGAGGCCGGCGCCGGCACCGGCGATCGCGCCGAGCACCGTCGTTGCCACCATGCCGCCTCCCAGCAGCACCATCAGCAGCAGCGACCGGGCCCGCGCCCGCAGGAAGTCCGGCCGCCGCGCGTGGGGGACACCCCACAGCCGGTTCATGGCGTTCTGCGAGGCCAGGAACACGCCCATGCCGGCCCACAGCGCGACCGCAAGCCCGATCACCAGCGCCACCGTGTTGCCCTGCAGCCGGCCGAGCTTGATCTCGCTGCCGATGATCGGGAACTGGCCGAGCGCGGAGTCGACGATCGAGCTGTAGAGGTGCTCGTGGCCGCGGAGCACGAAGCCGAGCACCGTCGTCATCACCAGCAGCAGCGGAAAGAGCGCGAAGAAGGTGTAGTACGTGATCGTCGCGGCGAGGTATGCGCCCTGATCCTCCGAGTACTTCTGCAGGACTGCGAGCGGGAAGCCGAGCGCGGGCCGCCGCTGCTGAAGGCGGTCGAAGGCACTGATCAGCTCGGCAGGGCGGCCCATCCCCGAGCCGTTGTACCCGTTTTGTGGAGGTGCGGCACGGCGGGGCGGTAGCCTGGGCCCGTATGACCATGAAGCTCGAAGGCATCCACCACGTCACCGCGATTACCGGCGACGCCCCGCGCAACGTCGACTTCTACACGCGTGTGCTCGGCCTGCGGCTGGTCAAGAAGACGGTCAACCAGGACGACCCGACCGTCTACCACCTCTTCTATGCCGACGAGCTGGGCAGCCCCGGCGCCGACCTCACGTTCTTCGAGTACCCCGGGGCCCGGCCGGGCAGGGCCGGTGCCGGCATGGTGCACACGGTCGTCTCGCGGGTCGAGTCGGCGGCCGCGCTGGCGTTCTGGGAGGAGCGCCTGGCCGGCGAGGGCATCGCCTGCGAGCGGGCCGCGTCGTGGCTGCGCTTCGC
>JANXXF010000432.1 GCA_025350775.1 Actinomycetes bacterium | reverse complement strand
CGACTCCACTGGCCCGGCCCGATCGGGCAATCGTCGAGAAGATCGAGCTGAGCGCGACGCTCGCGGAACTCACTCGCGCTCAGCATGCTGTAGAGAAGCTCCAGCTTGACCAGCGCGCAGGTGGCGATGGCGCCCTCCAGGAGCCGCTCATCGAACGCCTGACGGAGGTGCGAATAGCCCGTCTTGCGCGACCAGGCCCACGCGCTCGTGTCTGCGAGCGCGGCCACCTACTCAGCGTCAACGAGATGGAGCTGACGGAGCTCGCTCAACCGCTCGGGGGTGAGCCCCTCGAGATCCCAGGCTGCAAGCTCGCGCAGCTTGCGCCGGCGGACGACGTCCTCGAGCGCTGCACGAACCGTCGCGGTGGGGCCGGAAGTGCCAAGCGTCGCCCCTGCCTCGGCGAGCAGGCCCTCCTCGAGATACAGCGATGTGTGCTTCATCGACTCCTCATGCCGGCGGCGGTCGCGTCGAGCGCATACGCTAACAGTGCCTCGGGCGATGCGCTACGGGTTGGCAAAGCTTGCCGTATGTCGCACGGCGGCGACAGCGCCACGCGCCCGCACGTCCCCGACGCCTTCCCCCGCCGGCCGCCCCGAGAGGCTCTGCTATCCTCCCACGGCGATGAAAACGGACATCCATCCCGATTACGTCATGACCAAGGTGCACTGCTCCTGCGGCAACGACTTCGTCACCCGCTCGACCAAGCCGGAGATCAAGGTCGAGGTGTGCTCGAACTGCCACCCGTTCTACACGGGCAAGCAGAAGCTGATGGACTCCGCGGGCCGCGTCGAGCGCTTCCAGAAGCGGCTCGAGCGCACCGCTGCGGTCACGGCCGCCCCCAAGGGCCGCTAGGCCCCGCGCCGCCTTGAGCGCAGCGATCGGAGGACAGGCCGTCCTCGAGGGCGTGATGATGCGCGGGCAGTCTGTGTGGGCTGTCGCCGTGCGCAAGCCCAACGGCGACGTCGCGCAGGTTTCACGCCACGTCGACTCGGCCATGGCGCGGCACCGCTGGCTGCGCATCCCCGTCGTGCGCGGCGTCGTCGCGCTCGGCGAGTCGCTCTCGATCGGCTTCCGCGCCCTCTCGGTGTCGGCGCAGTACGCGGCCCAGGTCGAGTCCGAGGACGACAACCAGGGGGGCACCGTCGCCGTCGACGGCACGACCGTGGAGGGCGCTGACGCCGCCGACGGCCCGGTCACGACGGAGCTCTCCCGCGGCGCCATCATCTTCTCGTTCCTCATCGCGATCGGCTTCGCGATCCTGCTCTTCAAGGTCGGCCCCGCGCTCATCACCAACTGGATCGGCATCGACGCCGGCTGGTTCGTCATCGTCGAGGGGCTGATCCGCGTCACGGTGTTCGTCGTCTACCTCTCCGCGATCTCGCTGATTCCCGACCTGCGACGCGTCTTCCAGTACCACTCGGCCGAGCACAAGGCGATCAACGCCTACGAGGCCGGCCTCGAGCTGACGCCCGCGAACGTCCAGCGCCAGAGCCGCATCCATCCGCGCTGCGGCACCGCGTTCCTGCTGTGGGTGATGGTGATCGCGATCTTCGTGTTCGCGTTCTTCGGCAAGCCGGTCTGGTACTGGCTCGTCGTCGAGCGCATCCTGCTGCTCCCGGTCATCGCCGGCATCGCCTACGAGCTGATCCGCTATGCCGGCAAGCACACCGACAAGCGGTGGCTGATGATCGCGCTCGCGCCCGGCCTGTGGCTGCAGCGGCTCACGACGCGCGAGTGCACGCTCGACCAGTGCGAGGTCTCGATCCGCGCGCTCCAGGAAGTGCTCGAGCTGGAGAAGCAGGCGCGGCCGGAGGCGAAGAACGTCGAAGTGATGGCCTAGGCCGGCTGCGGGCGCAGGCCCGCGCCGCCCTACGCCACCTGGCGCAGGCGCCCGGTGCGAACGTCGTAGACGAAGCCCGATGCGCTGTACGTCCTCGGCAGCAGCTCACAGCCACGGATCCGGGTGACGCTGCCGACGACACTCGCGTCGACGTCCTCGAAGGCGAGGAAGCGGGTCGGCACGCTGACACCGAGCTCGGCCTCGATCCGGTCGGCGATCTGCTGGTCGCTGAACGCCTGCAGGCCGCAGTCGGTGTGGCCGACGACGAGCGCCTGATTGGTGCCCAGCAGGTGGTGCGAGACGATCAGCGAGCGCAGGATGTCCTCGGTGACGACGGCGCCGGCGTTGCGCAGCACGTTCGCGTCGCCGTAGGCAATGCCGAGCATCTGGGTGGGCACGATGCGCGCATCCATGCACGTCACCACGGCGTAGCCGCGGCGAGGCTCCCGCGTCAGCTCGCCCCAGGCGAAAGTCTCGGAGTAGTGCTCGTTCGCGTCGAGCAGGTCATGGAGGACGTTGATCGGCACGGGTCGGGACGAAGGGTAACTGTCGTCTACCCTGTGAGGTCGTGTCCAGGATCGATCAGCTCATCTCCGAGCTCGAACGCAGCTACCGCGAGACGCAGGAGCGCATGAGCGACCCCTCCGTCTACAACGACCACCGTGAAGCGGCGGACGTCGGCAGGCGGCTCAAGGAGCTGGAAGGCCCGTACAAGCTCTCGCAGGAGTGGCGCCAGGCCGTGGACGACCTCGCGGCCGCCAAGGGCGACCCGGAGCTCTCGACAATGTCCGCCGACCTCCAGCTCGAGGTCGAGCGGCTCGAGGAGGCGCTCAAGCTCTCGCTCGTCAAGACCGACCCGCTCGACAGCAAGGACGTCATCATCGAGGTGCGCCAGGGCGTCGGCGGCGACGAGGCGGCCCTGTGGGCCGGCAACATCTTCCACATGCTCACCAAGTACGCCGAGCGCTGCGGCTTCAAGGTCGAGGTCATCTCGTCCAGCCCCAGCGAGGGCGGCGGCTTCAAGGAGGTCACCTTCGGCATCAAGGGCGAGGGCGCGTTCTCGGTGTTCAAGTACGAGGGCGGCACCCACCGCGTGCAGCGCGTCCCCGAGACCGAGTCGCAGGGCCGCATCCACACCTCCACGATGACCGTCGCGGTGCTGCCGGAGGCCGAGGAGGTCGAGGTCGCCATCGATCCGAAGAACATCAAGATCGACGTCATGCGCGCGACCGGGCCCGGTGGCCAGTCGGTCAACACGACCGACTCGGCCGTGCGGGTGACGCATCTGCCGACCGGCATCGTCGTCGCCTGCCAGGACGAGCGCTCGCAGATCCAGAACCGCGAGCGCGCCATGAAGATCCTGCGCGCGCGCCTCTACGAGCGCGCGCTCGAGGAGCGCAACGCGGCCGAGGCCGCCGAGCGGCTCTCGCAGATCGGCACCGGCGAGCGCTCCGAGAAGATCCGCACGTACAACTTTCCCGAGCGCCGCGTGACCGACCACCGCATCAAGTTCACCGCGCACAACCTCGACGCCGTGCTCGCGGGCGACCTCTCGGCGTTCACCCAGGCCCTGCAGGACGAGGATCGCAGCCGCCGGCTCGAGGCCGCGAGCACCGCTTGAACACGATCCGGGAGCTTCTCGGGCCGGCGCGGGAGTATCTGGAGGGCAAGGGCGTGCCATCGGCGCGGCTCGACGCGGAGTACCTGATCGCGCACGTGCTCGGGATCCCGCGGCTCGCGCTCTACCTCGACCACGACCGGCCGCTCGAGCCGGCCGAGGTCGACCGGCTGCGCGAGCTGGTGCGCCGGCGGGGACGGCGCGAGCCGCTCGCCTACGTGCTCGGCAGCTGGAGCTTCTACGGCCTCGAGCTGCGCTGCGATGCGCGCGCGCTCGTGCCGCGGCCCGAGACCGAGATCCTCGTCGAGTGCTGCCTCGCGCTGCTCGCCGGCAGCGAGGCGCCGGCCGTCGTCGACGTCGGCAC
>JANXXF010000411.1 GCA_025350775.1 Actinomycetes bacterium | reverse complement strand
TCGGGGCAGATCGCGCTCGGAGTCATCCTCCTTTGCGGGGCGGGCATGGTGATCGAGAACTTCCGCCTTCTGCAGGGCACCGCACTGGGCTTCGACGCTCGCAACCTCTACACCGCCGAGCTGGTCTTGCCCGAGCGCCGGTATACTGAGGGCAGCAATCGCGCCCGCTTGCTCGAAGATCTGATGGCGCGTCTCTCCGCGCTGCCCGGCATCGACGGCGCGGGAATCATCACCGCGAACCCGATCCGCGGCGCGACCTGGAGCATTCCCATCGCCATCGAAGGCCGCGACGACGACGCGCGCGCGAGCCAGAGCGTGAACCACCGCCTGATCGCGCCCGGTACGCTCGCAGCCATGGGCATCCCGCTCCTGCGCGGGCGCCACGGCGGTCGGCAAGACGTCCAAGGCGCGGCGCCGGTGGTGATCGTCAGCGCCCGGCTCGCGGCACGGCTCTGGCCCGGCGCCGATCCGGTAGGCCGCAGGCTCCGCATCGCGCGCCAGGGCTCGCCACTGCTGACGGTGATCGGCGTGGCCGGCGACGTTCGCGATGCCGGCGATCTGCGCGAGACGTGGTACCTGCCTTACGCGCAGAACGCAGCGAGCAACGCGGCGCTGGAGCTGAATCTGATGCTCCGCAGTCAACTGCCTGAGGAAACCGTGGCGCGCGAACTGCGTGCTGCGGTGGCGGGACTGGATGCGCTGCTCTCGGTCAACGCATTCGCGCCGATGGAGCGGGTGCGCGCCGAGAACCTTGCGCCCGACCGGCTCGGCGCAGCGACGGTGTCGGTGTTCGCGCTCCTGGGGTTGCTCCTCGCCGCGATCGGGACCTACGGCGTGGTGGCGTACGTGCTGGCCCGCCGCGAGCGAGAAATCGGCATCCGGCTGGCGCTCGGCGCCGAGCCGCGGGCCGTCCTGCGGCTGGTTCTGCGCGAGAGCCTCGTGCGCGCCGTCCTCGGCGTCGCGGGGGGCCTTGCGGTCATGGTGGCGATCCAAGGCATGCTCGCGGCGCGATTGCCCCAAGCGGGCGGCGCCGATCCTCGGCTCTTCGCGGCGGTGGCGATTCTCTTCCTGGGTGTAGCGGCGCTCGCGACCTGGCTGCCCGGACGGCGCGCGACCGCCATCGATCCCGCCACCGCGCTGCGAGCGGAGTGATCCAATCATGGTCTCTCGACCGGGCGCCCGAGTCCAAGGCGTGGCGCTCAAGGAGTAACTGTGGGGTCCCGCTGTTGCAGCGCCCCGCCTCGCCCCTATGCCCTGAATTCTTGTGATGGCAATCCCCTGTCACTCGCCCTTGCGCATGCCGGTCCACACAGCGGTTGCGAACAGCGGGCGCCACTCGTCGGAGAGGTGCTGGAGAAGGGCGGCTACCTCCTCCGCGCGCAGCGTCGCGAACAGCTTCCGCGAGACCTTGCGCCCCCGTTAATGACTTGAAGCCAATGGCGCGGTGGACCGCGGCATCCCCTTCGAGTAGCCTTCGGTCCCTCAGCGAGGGGGCCGCCAATGGGCGCCGAGGTCGAAATCAAAGGAGTCGAGCTCGCCGAGATCAGGGCCGGCATTTCACTGCTGGCGGGCCATCGAGTTGTGCTGGTGGTCAACGGCGTGCGCGGAAGCCGGCGGTACACCCGCGGCGATACCTCCGGGGGAGACGGCTCCGGCGACGACCTGGAGATCGTCAGCGAGGCGGGTCAACGTCCCGTCTCGCAACCTGCGAAGTCCGGCTCCCGGGCGCTCTCGCTGGTGCTACAGGACGACGAGGGCACACCACGCGCCAATCTGAAGTTCACCCTGCGCGCCGGCAGCGGTAGCGATGTTTGCCATTGCCGCCAGCATTCCGCTCGCCCCGATGGTGCCCTCGGCACCTCGAATATGAGCGACGTGCTCCGCCCGAACCTCACTACTCGATGTGCTGAGCGCAGCTACCTCATGGGCCGCCGCCAGCGCCGTCTGGAGCCTCTGCCGCGTGATCCCAGGCCCACTCTCCGCTGCGATAACGGTAGCGGCAAGGCTGTCTGCTGACTCGCTGTGACCTGACATATAGGCAAGAGCGGCCGCGACAGATCGTGCACAGCTGATAGCTGCTGCTTGCCGTCGGGTGACGAGCCAAGCCTCGGCCTCTCTATACGCCGCATCAACTCCGGATTCGCGCAGGATGGCGTGGACTCTCGCGGTGGCGATGCTCTGCCAGAGCACCGGAGGACCGGAGGGGATTACTGGTGGCGGCTCGATCCCCGAGACGTCCAACATGTCGATAGCTGCAAGTCGCACAACGAACTCACGTCCCGACCAGAGATCGACGGCTCGCCCAGCCATGACCTGCTCAAAAGCAATCGGCGCGATCAGTATCAAGCCGCCGTGAAGCGACCGACCTAGCCGCGGGCGCGTTGCGTTGAGCACAGCGAGTGCCGTTTCCACGGCATCAATGTCCTGCCTTTGGGCGGCAGACCAGTCAAGAACGATCGGAGAGGCGGTACGTGGGCGGGCCGCGATACGCCGCGAGCACTCGAGAAACTCCGACCTGGATCGCGCTGTGAGTACATCGATTCGCCGGCCACGCCCGACGTACAACTCCCTTACGTACTCGACCACTTCAAGAGCTTGCGATCGCGACGCCGTGAGGAAAATCCCAAACCAGAACCGATCCTCGAGAGTTAGCTCAAGTTCGAGCGCTTCAAGGACCGCTGTTTCGGTCTGCGTCAGTTGCCGGTCAAAGATTGGCGCACCTGCCTAGCGCGTTCCAATCGTTCTGTGAGTAGAGGGTGGATGGAGTACCACTTGCTGCCATTCGCGTATTGAAGGATTGCTAGTGACTGAAAGTAGGCATCTAATGCCGTTAGTCCGTCGGCGGGAAGGCCATCGAGTGATCTAGTGCGCTCAATGAGATCGAGCCACGGAGATGCTTCGATCGTTATGGCCAGAAAGTCTTCTCTTTCGGCAGCGATGGCTTGAGTGACGATGTCGGACTCAATTGGCAAGCGCGTAGCACGACGTGAGGATCGTGCAACGTTGCGAAGTAAGCGGAACAGCACGCGCTGAACGCCGCCGCTCAAAGCGTATAGGCGTTCAAGATCTTCCTTAGGTATGAACTCTTCGACATCCGGCATTCGCTTCCGGACTATCTCATTCATGATAGAGAGCCCCTTACAATCCGGAGTGCCATCGCGTTGGATGACGCGAACCGCGGGGAACTGCATCACCGTGAAGCGAAGAGCGATACCTACTTCGACCGGAAGCCATGGGGGCAAGAGATACAGCGTATGGCATTCGTGGAGACGCAGATTGTCGCCGTTCTGGACGAACAGGTTTCGGACGGACTGGTGCATTGTCGTTTCAGCTGCGCCCGGAGCGCTGAGTTTCTCGGTTGAATCGACGACAAGAGCGACACCGGCACAATTGGGTGTGTGATTCATGATCGCCGACGAGATCTCTCCGGAATAGCCCTGCGCCTCCTTGATAACCTCGCTGACGCGACCGCGCAGGTGCTCGCGGAGGAGAACCCGGAAGCTTTCGTCCTGCCTCAGCAGGTCTTGCACGGTTATCTCCGCACCGAATGCGCTGAACTTAGCATCGAGGTTAGGGACCTGCAGTCGCCCAAGGATGTCCTTCAGGCGGGTTCCAACTGATAGACGATCCCAGTCCTGCGGCAAAGCGCCTAGTGCGACCGCCTGTTCAGCGAACCCTCCTACGATAGACAACAAGAAATCTGTTATCTCTGGCGGAGACGACAACTCACCGTAGTGTGCGTAGTCGATGGGCACACATACGACTTTGGACTCATTCAACAGAATTTCGCGCAGGCGTTGAATGTGGGTTGTCTTACCAACCCCGACTCCTCCGGTCAGCCCGATCATGATCGGTGACTCCGAGAACGCGATCTCGTCGGCGATGTCCCGGATCGGGTCGGAATCACCTCCACTGAAGACGTCGACGAACCATTCAGACTGGGCACCAGTGCCGTCCGGCAGGTCTTCTACGCGCAGTGGAGTCACCTCATGCAGGCGCTTCCGGAACTCGTTAAGCCGTTCGGGTGTCATGTACCACGTAGTCTATGGGACAGCGCTGACTCATCACGCCGACGGCTGAGCCGAGGCGCACATCCAAGCTACCGGACGGGGACGCGGGCGATCTCGGCGCCGACGGCGCGCAGCCGCTCGTCGATGCGCTCGTAGCCGCGATCGATCTGCCGGATGTTGCCGATCACCGACCGGCCCTCGGCGCACAGGCTCGCGATCAGCATCGCCATGCCGGCGCGGATGTCGGGGCTCTCGAGCCGCTCGCCGTAGAGCTTCGACGGGCCATTGATGATGGCGCGATGCGGGTCGCAGAGGATGATGCGGGCGCCCATGGCGACGAGCTTGTCGACGAAGAACAGGCGGTTCTCGAACATCTTCTCGAAGATCAGGATGGTGCCGGTGGCCTGCGTGGCGACGGCGACGGCGATCGACGTGAGGTCGGCGGGGAAGTTCGGCCACGGCCCATCCTCGATCTTGGGGATCTGGCCGCCGAGGTCGTCCTGGATGACGAGCGGCTGGCCGGCCGGCACGCGGATCGTGGTGCCCTCGACCGTGATGTGCACGCCCAGCCGCCGAAACGCGGGCACGATGCCGACCAGGTCGTCGGGGGCGGCGTCCTCGATGCGGAGCTCGCCGCCGGTGACCGCGGCCAGGCCGATGAAGCTCGCCACCTCGATGTGGTCGGGCGAGATGCGGTGCGAGCCACCGTGCAGGGCGGCTGCGCCCCGGATGCGCAGCACGTTGGAGCCGATGCCCTCGATGTGAGCGCCCAGCGAGACGAGAAAGCGGCAGAGGTCCTGGACGTGCGGCTCACAGGCGGCGTTGGCGAGCACCGTGTCGCCCGCGGCGAGGACGGCGGCCATCACCGTGTTCTCGGTCGCCATCACGCTCGCCTCGTCGAGGAAGATGCTGGCGCCGCGGAGACCTGTCGTCGTCATCTCGTAGCTACCGCTGATCGCGATGGTGGCGCCCAGCTCGGTGAGCGCATGGATGTGGGGGTCGAGGCGGCGGCGGCCGATGACGTCGCCGCCCGGCGGCGGCAGCGTCGCCCGCCGCTCGCGGGCCAGCAGCGGGCCGGCGAGCAGGAACGACGCACGGATGCGCTTGGCCAGCTCAGTGTCGAGGGCTGTCTTGCGCAGCTGCGCCGCGTGGACGCGCACCTCGTTGGCGCCGGTCCAGGCGGCGTCGGCGCCGAGGTCGGCGAGCAGCTCGACCATCGTCTCGACGTCCCGGATGCGCGGGACGTTCGTAAGTGTGACGGGCTCGCTCGTGAGCAGGCACCCGGCCAGGATCGGCAGCGCCCCGTTCTTGTTGCCGGCCGCGCGAATGGTTCCGCTGAGCGGCCTGCCGCCCTCGATCACAAAGGAGTCCATCGTCGAGGCGGTATCGTACCGGGCCTATGGACCTCACTCGCGCACACGCCTGGCAGACGCTCACTACCTACACGAAGGGCGAGTCGCTGCTGCGGCACTGCCTGGCAGTCGAGGCGTCCACCGCCTGGTATGCCAGAAAGCTCGGCGAGGACGAGGAGCAGTGGCGCGTCGTCGCCCTGCTCCACGACTTCGACTACGAAATGCATCCGACGCTGGACAAGCACCCGCAGGACGGCGCGCCCATCCTGCGCGAGCTCGGCTACCCGGAGCTGGTGATCGACGCGATCCTCTCGCATGCCGACCACCTGGACGTGCCGCGCGACACGCCGCTCAAGCGGCATCTGTACGCCTGCGACGAGATTTCGGGCTTCGTGCACGCCTGTGGCCTCGTGCGGCCGGAGGGTCTCTCGACGCTCGAGCCGAAGTCGGTGCGCAAGAAGCTGAAGCAGCCGTCGTTCGCGGCCGGCATCCACCGCGAGTCCGTCGTCGCGGGCGCCGAGCTGATCGGGCTCGAGCTGGACGTGCACATCGCCAACGTGATCGAGGCGCTTCGCCCGATCGCGGGCGAGCTCGGCTTGCCGGCCTGAGCCTGGATCCACCGTTTCGCGCGGGCGCCGCATCTCGTCCAGGCCGCCAGGCCGCTTCCCGTCCGGGTTCCGGCCCGACCGCCGCTGGCGACCGGCCTGCACCCCGCCGGTGCGCTCCGCGCTTGGGCCACTTGGACGGGCCACCGGCCCGCCCCGTGCGGCCCGAGCACGTCCTGACAGCCCGGACGAGCGCCCCGCGACTACGCGAAACGGCGGATCCAGGCTGAGGGGCGGCGGACCGGCTTCGAGCCCGCGTACCCGCTGGCGACCGAGCCGCTGCTGCTGCGGCCGTTCACCCTGGCCGATAGCGCAGCCATGCACGCGCTGCACGCCAGCGAGGAGAGCGTGCGCTACCTCTACTGGGAGCCGCTCAGCCCGGAGGCGGCACGCGAGCGGGTCGAGCAGAGGCTGGGCCGCCGGTCGATCGCCGAGGAGGGCGACTCGCTTGCGCTGGCGGTCGAGCTGGCAGCGACCGGCGAGGTCGTCGGCGACGTGGCGCTCACCTGGACGAGCCGCCAGCACTCCCGCGGCGAGCTCAGCTTCATCATCCACCCCGACCACCACGGGCGCGGCTACGCGACCGAGGCGGCACGGCTGCTGCTGCGCGTCGCCTTCGCCGATCTCGGCCTGCACCGCGTGATCGGCCGGCTGGAGGCGCGCAACGCCGCCTCGGCGAGGGTGCTGGAGCGGCTGGGCCTGCGGCAGGAGGCCCAGCTCGTCGAGAACGAGTGGGTGAAGGGCCGCTGGGACAGCGAGATCGTCTACGCCATCCTCGACCGGGAGTGGCGGGCGCTGCAGGAGGGGTGACGCCGGGCGGCGCGTCCGCGGCGCCTACGCGAGCGCCGCGACGAGGCGCTGCAGGTCGTCCTCGCTCGTCCACCAGCCACACGATGCGCGCGCCCAGCCGGTGCCGGGCAGGTCGCGGATGACGACGCCCTGGGCCGCGGCCGTGGCCACCAGCTCGGCGCTGTCGCCGCGGGCGACCCAGGTAACGAGCGTGGCCTGGCCCGGCTCGGTGACGACGTCGTGGCCGGCCGCGAGGAGCAGCTCGCGGCAACGTGTCGCCTGCTCGGCGGCACGCGTGTAGCGCCACTCGGGGTGCACGTCGAGCGCCGCGTCGAGGCCGGCCAGGGCCGCGCCCGGCCCGAACGCCTGCTCGAAGCGGGCGGCGCCGACGCGCGGCACGAACATGCCGTCCTGCTCGTAGCGCTCGGGTGACATGTAGCTCGGCAGCGCGACGGTGAGGCGGCCGGGGTCGCGCACGTAGAGGGCGCCAGTCTGGTCGGGCCCGCACAGCCACTTCTGCGCCGAGGTCGTGTAGAAGTCGAGGCCCGCGGCGATGCCGTCGAGCGCGATCGCGCCGGCCGACTGCGCGCCGTCGACGAGGATCGGCACGCTGGTAGCCTCGCGCAGCTCTGGCAGCGGCAGAATCTGCCCGGTCGACCAGGCGACGTGCGACAGCGCGAGCAGCCGCGTGCGCGAGGTGATCTCGGCCCTGATCAGGTCGAAGGCCTCGGCGGCGGGCTTGCCGGAGATGCGCGCCATGCGGACGCGGGCGCCCGAGGCGTTGAGCGGGCCGAGCATGCCGAAATGCTCGACGTCGGTGATGACGACCTCGTCCTCGGGACGCAGGCCGAGCCCGGCGAGGACGATGTTGCAGCCCTGCCCGGTCGAGGTTGTGAGAGCGGTGTTGGCGGCCGGCACGCCCATGACGGCGGCGAGCTTCTCCTTGACGCGGGTGCGCAGCGCAAAGAGGCTCTCGAACGCCTCCTTGCTGGAGCGGCCCTCGTCGAGCTCACGCTGCTGCGCAGCGCACTGCGCCTCGACGGTGACGCGGGCGAGCGGCCCGAAGGTGCCGGCGTTGAGGTACGCGATGTGGTCGAGCACCGGTATCTGAGCGCGGAGCTGCTCGAAGGCTGTCATACGATCGTCACCTCGACGGGGGCGTGGTCGGAGAGAAGGCGGCCGGCGCAGGTGCGGCGGGCGGGCTCCCAGGCTAGCGGCGCAGAGGCGGCTGTGTCGCGCACCAGCACGTGGTCGATCCAGTCGGCCGAAGGTGAGAAGCCGGCCGCAGCGAGCTCCTGGAGCCCGGCGCTCGCGTGGGCCGGCACGTTGAAGTCGCCGGCCAGGACGGCGATCTCGTCAGGTCGGGCAAGCGCCCGCAGCCAGCCGGCGGCGCGTGCGACCTCGGCGTCGGGAACCGCCGGGTCGGACGGGAAGCTCGTGGCGTGCAGGTGCACGAGACGGAGGGCGCGGCCGTCGGGCAGGCGCAGCCGCAGCGCCTGGGCGACGCGCGGCTCCTTCGCCCAGGCGAGCGTGGCGAGCCGGTCGAGCCCGATCAGCGCCGCGGTGGCGCGCACAAAGTCCGGCGGGTTGAGTGCGAGCGTCTCGCTGCCGAGGACGGCGATGTCACGGCGCACGAGCACGGCGTTCGCCTGGCCGGAGCAGAGGGAGCGCAGCCGCGCCGGGTCGAGCCGCGTGAGCCAGGCCCCGAGCGCGACCGGAATCGGCAACGGCCCGAGCGACGGCGCGCGCGCAACCACGCCGTGACACGACATCCCGCTCCACTCCTCCAGCTGCGGCAGCGCCGACGGCGGCACCTCCTGCAGACAGAGCAGCGCCGGGGCATCGGCGGTGGCGAGCGCGATCATCTCCTCCAGGTGGGACGCGCCGTCGGGCGGCGCCGTGTTGCCGTGGAAGAGATTCCAGCTGCGGACGAGCGTCGGCATCGCCGCCGACTACTGTAGTCGGCCATGCGTGTCGTCCTCGCCGACCCCGCGGCCTTCACGCCGCAGTACGACCACGAGCTGGCGCATGCGCTTAGCGTCGCCGGCGCCGACGTCGAGCTGGTCACGTCACGCTTCCGCTTCGGCGAGATCCCCGCAGCCGACGGCTACCGGCGCAGCGAGGCCTTCTACCCGCTCAGCTCCAGGCTCTTCCGCCGCTCGCGGCTGCGGCTGCCGCTGAAGGCGGTCGAGCACCCCGCCGGGATGTTGCGCCTGGCACGCGCCTGCTCCCGCGCCGATGTCGTCCACTTCCAGTGGCTCGCCTGGCCGCAGCTGGACGAGCGGCTGCTGCGGCTGGGCGTTCCGTCGGTGTTCACGGCGCACGACCTGCTGCCGCGGCGCAGTGCGGCAAAGGCAGCGCTGTGGCAGCGGCTGCTGGCCCGCTTCGACCGGATCGTCGTGCACAGCGAGCGCGGCAAGGCGACCCTCGCCGGGCTGGGCGTGCCGGACGAGCGGCTGCGCGTCATCCCCCACCCGGTGTTCCCCAGCTCGCCGGTGCTCGCCGCCGACCCCGGGCGGACGCTGCTGTGCCTCGGCGTGATCCGGCCGTACAAGGGGCTGCTCGACGCAATCGCGGCGGCGAAGCAGGTGCCGGGCGCGCGCCTCATCGTGGCCGGCGACCCGCTGGAGCCGATCGATCACTACCGCGCTGCCGCCGGCGACCTGGCCGAGTGGCGCCTGGGCTACCTCTCCGACGCCGAGATCGACGCGACGCTGGCCGAGACGGCCGTGGCGCTTTTCCCGTATCGCGCCGAGCTCGACCAGAGCGGAGCGCTGCTGCGGGCGCTGGGGGCCGGGGTGCCGGCGGTGGTGTACGACGTCGGTGGCCTGGGCGACCCGATCCGCACCTATGGCGCGGGCCGCGTGGTCGAGCCGGGCGACGTGAAGGGCTTCGCGCGGGCGATCCGCGAGCTGCTCACGGGAGCTGCGCTGGCGGAGGCGCGCGCGGGCGCAGCGCGGGCACGCGCCGAGCTGACCTGGGCGGCGTCGGCGCAGGCGCACCTCGCCGTGTATGAGGAGATAGCGAGCTGGCGGCCGTGATGACCGGACGCCGCCCGTGAGGCCGGGACGCCGTCTGTGAGGCTCGGCCGCCGTCGCCCGTTCGCCGACCTGATTGCCCGGCAGCTCGACCTGTTCGTCGCCGACAACGGCGACCTGCTGCGCCGCATCGAGGAGGCGGAGAGCCTCTACCGTGAGGCCGATCGCGACGGCGCGACGCAGCTCTGGGGCGATGTCGTCGACCTGGTCGAGGAGGGCACCGAGCTGCTCGCCGACGCGCGCGACCACTACGCCTGGAACCAGCTCGGCGAGGACGCTCAGGAGGAGTACATCGCGGCGTTCAACCTGGCCGTGGCGAAACGGCTGCCGCGGTTCGCGCTGGAGATCGAGAACCGCTGACGCGAGTCGGCCCGAAGCCGGCACGAAGTTGTCGCCGGCAAGTGGCTACTCTCCGTCGCGTGCATCTGACCGCCGCAGTCACACACGAGGCACCGTGGTATGTGGCCCGCTGCCTCGAGGTTGAGGTGACCAGCCAGGGTACGACGGTCGAGGAGGCGCTCGAGAGTCTCCGTGAGGCACTCGAGCTGTACTTCGAGGGCACGTCTCACCCAGACGGCATGGAGCCTGTCCTCATAGCCTCGGTCGAAATCGCGGCGTGAGCCCCGGGCTCCCGGTCGTCTCGGGAGCCGATGCCGTCCGAGCCCTTCAGTGCGGAGGGTTCGACGTCGTGAGCCAGCGCGGCAGCCATGTGAAGCTCCACAACGACAACGGACGGGCCGTGATCGTGCCGCTACATCGTGAGCTTGCGCCCGGGACGCTCCGATCGATCCTGCGCCAGTCCGGGCCCTCGGCCAGGCAGTTCGTCGACCTGCTGAGACTCCGGCGGCTGCGCCCCCGTTGCCCGGACAGCTGCGAACGCAGCGGGAGCACGGCCGTCCCGGGCCACGCCGCGGGCCGTTCATCGACGTGATGGTGGGCTTCCGTGCCGGCCGATCCGCTAGTCGACGGCGCCGAAGGGGAAGCGCCGCGTCGAGAGCATCGTGCCGTCGGCGAGGATCAACAGCGCCTCGTAGCCGACGAGCTGCGTCGACCACTCCGGGGCGGCAGCGCCCATGGCCAGGGCCGCGGTCGCATAGGCATCCGCCGTGCCCAGGTCGTCGCCGCTAATCGTGGCCGAGAGGACGTCGCGCGGCGCCTCGCCCGTGTGCGGGTCGATCACGTGGTTGCCGCGCTCGTACGCGCCGGAGGTGGCGACCGCCAGGTCGTTGCCCTCGACGACGGCGGCGATGGCATCGTTCTGCCGCGGATGCTGGATGCCGATGCGCCAGGTCGCCGCGGGCAGGGCGGCACCGCGGGCGCGGATGTCGCCGCCGGCGTTCACCGAGTAGTTGCGCGCCCCGTGCGCCTCGAGCAGCTTGCCCGCCCGCTCCACCGACCAGCCCTTGACAAGGCCGGACGGCTCGACGGCGCCGGGCAGGAACACCGACGGATCGCGTCCGTCGCCCTCCAGCCCGTGCGCGACCGCCCACGCGTCGAAGTAGCCACCGGTCAGCTCGCCCAGCTCGAGGCAGCGGGCGAGCACGTCGGTCACGTCGGGGTGTGCGTCCTCGAGCGCTAGCTCGCCGCGGTTGATGCGGCTGATCTCGCTGTGCGGCTTCCAGGTGCTGAAGCGCATGTCGACCTCGGCGAGCCAGTCGAAGGCCGCCTGCACCGCCTCGGGGCCGACCCCGGGGTCACGCACGTCGATGCGAATGGGCATGCCCATCACGCTCTCGACCCGGAGCATCAGGGCCTGATGCCCGCCTTGTCAATGGCACTCTGCAGCGACTCGGCGTAGGCGATGCAGGCGCGGGTGGCGCCGCCGATCAGGTCGAGCCTGGCGCTCTGGAGCTTCAGCGTCTGCGCGTTCAGATACGGCTCGACGCGGGTGTTGATGAAGTTGGAGCGTGGCCGCTCGAGGGGCATGTCCGCAGTCGATTCGGTGATCCTGCCGTTCTCCACGACGATCGTGACCGTCACCGGGCCCCACTGATCCATCTCGGCGGGCTCACCGACGTAGGTGTGCTCACCCGTGGGCGCTGTCGGCTTCGCCTTGGCGGGCGTCGGCATGATGTCGAGCGGCGGGCCGATGGTGCGGCCGTCAGCGGTGGTGGTGACGGGTGCCGCGGTGGTGGCCCGTGCGGCGACAGTCGTGGTTGCCGCGCTCGTCGTTGGCGCAGCGGCCTTCGCCGCGGCGGACTTGGCGGCAGCAGTCTTTGCGGCAGCAGCCTTCGCCGCGGCGGCCCTGGCGGCAGCAGCCTTGGCCTTCTCCCTGGCCGTGGTGCTGCTCGGCGGGTTGGCCGTGATGGCCGCGACCGCGTTCGCGGTGGGCAGCCCGATTACCGTGGTGGCGGCGATCAGGGCGGAGAGCGACTGGCGTCTCATTGCGGCAAGCGTAGGCGGTTCTCCGGTCGCCCGGCTCGACAACCTCCGGGTGCGAAGGCCCTGGTGTTGAGATCTGGCGGGCATGTTGCGTGCCTGTTAGCCGACTTCCTGGGATCGGAAAACCTCGTGGCGCAGGGTGCGGGGCACCAGGTAGTTCTGAGGAGGTAGCCACCCGACCTCACCACGAAAGGATCACTTCCGGAATGAAGCGCCACCTTCCCCTCATCGCAGTTGCCTGCCTCGCCACCGCCCTCGCGCTACCCTCGCTCGCGGTCGCCGCAAGGGCAACAAGCGGACATGTTGCCGCGACCTCGACGCCCATCCAGCTCTCGATCAAATCCGACGTCCAGCAGGGCAAGCAGGACGCCAAAGGCAGCTGGCACGACGCCTACCTGCCCGCTCTGTTCTCGGCGAAGGTGGGCCGGCGGGTCACCGTCAGCGTGACCAACTACGACCCGGCGCCCCACACGTTCACTGCGCCCGGTCTCAGACTCAGCGTGCTGATCGCTCCGGCGAAGGCCGGCCAGCCTGCGGTCACGACGTTCACGTTCAGGGCACCGGCCAAGCCGGGTGCCTACGACTGGTTCTGCGCCGCCGGCTGTGACCCCTGGGCGATGGCGCACCTGGGGTTCATGCGCGGCCGGATGACCTTCACCGCGTAGGGCCACGCGCCGCCGCGCCGCCGCGGCCCCTCGCCGGCGCGTGTCAGATCGCGAAGCGCTCGACGTGCAGCGCGCGGCGCGGCACTCCTGCAGCGCGGACGTTCTGCTCGATCGCATCCGTCATCGCCGGCGGCCCGCAGAGATATACCTCGCGCTCCGCGATGTCGGGGAGCAGCTCGCACAGGTGCTCGGTCGAGAGTAGCCGGGCGCCCTCGGGTGTCGCATGATCGCCCACGAGGTACTCGATACGGGCGCCGCGGGCGGCGGCGATCCGGTCGAGCTCGTCGCGAAACACGACGTCCTCGTCACGCATGGCGCGGTAGAGCACGACGACGTCGCCGCCCATCTCCTCCAGCAGCGCGCGCACCGGCGTGATACCGATGCCGCCGGCGATCAGCACGACCCTGTCACGCCGCCGCAACGCGGTCGTGAATGCGCCGAACGGCCCTTCGGCAACGACGCGGGTGCCGGGCCGGACATCCTGGGCGATCTTCCTCGTGAAGTTGCCCATACCCTTCACGGTGATGCGCAGCGACCGCCCGTCGGGCGCCGCGGACAGCGAGAACGGGTGCGACTCGAGCCAGTGGCCGCGGGTGAGGAAGCGCCACAGGAAGAACTGGCCCGCCTGGGCGTGGAGTGCGCCGAGGTAGCGGCCGGTGATGGTGAGCGAGACCACCCCGGGCCCTTCCTGCACCACCTCGGAGACGCGCAGCCCGTGGGCGAGCGTGCGCGCGAGCGGGACGAGCACACGGAAGACGACGAGCAGCGCGAGCGTCGCGATGTAGAGCGACGTCCAGTAGTCGCTGGCGACGGTGAGCGTGGCGAGGTCGCTGCCCGTCGGGATCTGATGGAACCAGGCGAGTGCGATCGACGCGTACGCGGTGAAGTGGATGCAGTACCAGACCTCGTAGCGGAGCCGGCGGCGCGCGATCGCGTACGAGCTGCACGCGACGACGACGAACAGCGCTGTTCCGATCGTCGCCGTCCACATGCCCGGGTAGTTGGTGGTGAGCAGTGCCTGCACCTCGGCCCACACGGAGATCTGGTCGTTGAGCGAGTAGCCGACCGTGGTGAAGATCACGTGGGCGACGACGAGGTAGAGCGCGGACTTGCCGTTCCAGCGGTGCCAGACGGTCAGACGGTCGAAGCCGGCGAGCCGCTCGATCCACGGCAGGCGCGCGAGCAGCACCACCTGGACGAGCGCGAGGTAGGCGCCGGCCATGCCGGTGACCCGGCCGATGGTCGTGACGATGTCGCCGGCGCTCCGGGTGGCGTCGAGGCCGCCCGCGTCGACCCACAGCGCGATGCTGCCGGCGCCGTTGCCGAGGATGAAGAGCCACAGCAGCCAGGCGGTTGCCCGGCGGTAGGCGCGGCTCGCGGCGAGACGGCCGAGCGGGGTGCCGCTGCCGGGGGCTGGGCCGGCGAGGGCGAAGCCGGCGTCGGTCACGGGCGACACACGTTCGTTCGGAGTCCGCTGCTCATGGGTGGGGAGAACCTATCGTGTCGTGCTGCGACGATCTCGGCCCATCCTCAGCCTGGATCCACCGTTTGTCGCGGGCGTTGCGGCTCGTCCAGACTACCAGGCCGCTCCCCGGCGGGGCTTCGTCCCCTCCGCCTCCGGCGGCGGGGGCCTGCACCCAGCCGGTGCGCTCCGCGCTGGAGCCTCCGGAACGGGCCACCGGCCCGCCCCGTACGGCCCCAGCGCGTCCTGACAGCCCGGACGAGCGCCCCGCGATCACGAACAACGGTGGATCCAGGCTCAGCGGTGCCCGAAGTGGTGCGCGCCCGGCAGCGCCGACACGATTTCGTTCTCATTCGCCACGCGGCGAGCCAGCTCCGACAGCGACTCCAGCTGATCGACCAGGATGTTGCGGTTGCGGCCGACATGCTCGAAGCGGCCGCGGGCGAGCAGCAACGGCTCGCCGCGGACGATCGCGCGGTAGCGCTCGTACACGGGCGGCAGCACGATCAGGTTGAACTGGCCGTGCTCGTCCTCGAGCAGCATGAAGACGATGCCGTTGGCCGTGGCGGGGCGCTGGCGGGCGACCGCCATTCCCGCCAGGGCGACCCGCGACCCGTGCGCCCGCTCCCCCAGCTCGATCGTCGAGATGACGTCACCGGGCAGGTGCGGGCGCAGCAGCGTGAGCGGGTGGATGCCGACCGACATCGCCGTCGTGCGGTAGTCGGCGAGCATCCGCTCCCAGTCGGTGAGCGGCTGCAGGGCGGGCGTCGGCGTGGTGGGCGCGTCGAACGCGAAGGCGAGCTGGCGGTGATGGGCGCCGCCGGCGGCGCGACCGGCGCCGGCGCTGCGCGGGGC
>JANXXF010000377.1 GCA_025350775.1 Actinomycetes bacterium | reverse complement strand
ACGCGCCGCGCCTCGGCGATGGCAGCGGGCCGGTCGAAGAGGTGCAGCGAGAGGCGCATCACGACCCTGTCGAACCAGCCGTCCTTGAACGGCAGCGCCTCGGCGCGTGCCTCCTTCAGGCCGACGCCCGCCGGGATCCGGGCCCGCGCGACGGCGAGCATCGCCGGCTCCGCGTCGACCCCCCAGACGCGGGCACCTTTCCCGGCGAGGGCTGCCGCAAGCGCACCCGTCCCGCAGCCGACCTCGAGCACCCGCCGCGCAACGAGGCCGCCCTCACGCACGAGCGTCTCGAATACCTCCTGCCAGAGCCCGTCGACCGGCCGCAGCTCGTCGTAGCGGGAAGCGATCTGCCCGAAATCAGGCGCCGGCGGCTGCATCAGCCTCGGGCCGTGCGGCGGCTTTCGCGGCGGGCTCGTCGGCCGGCGGTACAGCGGGCGCCTCGGCAAGTGACGCGTCGCCGGCCGCCGCACGCGGCCGCTCCACCGTTGCGGCGCCCCCCTTCACCCGGCGCGGCTCCCCGCGCTCGGCAAAGGGGATCTCGATGACGTCGAAGTCGCGCGGCACGACCGTCGCCGGGAACACCTCGCGCGCCTCGCGGGCGAGCTCGGGCCCGAAGTACCGCCCCGAGATGTGGGTCAGCACGAGCAGCCGAACACCGGCGGCCAGGCCTACCCTGGCGGCCTCGAGCGCCGTCGAGTGACGTGTCTCCCGCGCCCGCTCTCGCTCGGCCTCCGAAAACGTCGCCTCGTGCACGAGCACGTCTGCGCCGGTCGCCGCGTCGACGACTGCCTGCGAGGGCGCCGTGTCGCCGGCGATCACCAGCGTGCGGCCGGGGCGCGCCTCGCCGACCACGTCACGTGGATGGACGCGCGTGCCGTCGTCGAGCGTGACCGCCTGGCCGTGCTGGAGCGCGCCCCGGGCAGGCCCGTTGGGAACGCCGAGCCGGTCGGCCGCCGCGACGTCGAACCGCCCGGGCCGCTCGTCCTCGACGAGCGCATAGCCGATCGCCGAGACGCCGTGGTCGAGCGCGAAGGCGCGCAACTCGTAGCCGCCGCGGGGCAGGCAGGCGCCCGCCGCCAGCTCGACGAGGTCGAGCTCGTAGCTCAGCCGCCCGTGGATGCGGCGAAGCTGCGCCATCATCTCGCCGAGGCCCGGCGGGCCGTGGATGGCCAGGGGCGCCTCGCGTCCGCGTAGGGCGAACGTCTTCAGCATCCCCGGCAGGCCCAGGATGTGGTCGGCGTGGAAGTGTGTGAGGAAGATCGCGTCGAGCTCGGGCAGCCCGACCTGGGAGCGCAGCAGCTGGCGCTGCGTCCCTTCGGCGCAGTCGAAGAGCAGGCGCTCACCGCCGCGACGGACGAGCAGCGCGGCGGGGGCACGCTGCGCGGTTGGCAGCGATGCCGACGTGCCGAGCAGGACGAGATCGAGATCCACGGCTGCCGATGATCGCAGGTCGGCCCGGAGGAGCGGTCGGCTCCCCCCGGCCCGGCGCCCTGCGGCACCGGGTCAGTCGACCGGGACGACGATCGCCTGGCCGGGCGTCAACGTCGACGTGGCGAGGTGGTTGCGCTCCTGGATCCGCCAGATGCCCTTGCGGACGTCGCCGTGGTAGTGCGAGGAGGCGATCGACCAGAGTGTGTCGGCGGGCTTCACGACGTACGTGGCCTCGCGGCCGGCGCCGTCGGAACGGTGCGCCACCACTGCCATGGCGAGAGCCGCAGTGACGGTGACAAGGAGAATACGGCCGAACATGTGTTCGTAGAGTAGAGCGAACAGGTGTTCGTGTCAAGGGCTATCCTGGGATGCCTTCCAGGAACTGTCCGTCGCGGTAGACGAGCGCCCCGTCGGCCCACACCTCGCCACCACTCCGGAGGTCGCAGACCATGTCCCAGTGCAGCCCCGACTCGTTGAGCCCGCCCGTCTCCGGGTAGCTCGCGCCCAGCGCCAGGTGCACGGTGCCGCCGATCTTCTCGTCGAGCAGCGTGCTACGGGTGAACTCGCGGAGGCTCTCGTTGAGGCCGAAGGCGATCTCCCCCACCCGCCGCGCGCCGTCGTCCTGGGCGATCATCGCGCGTAGGAACTCCTCGCCGCTCGTGGCAGTGGCCTCGACCACCTCGCCTGCTTCGAAGCGCAAGCGCACCCCGTCGACCTCGCGGCTGCGGTACACGGCCGGGAAGCTGAAGCGGATCGCCCCCTCGACGCTCGTCTCGACCGGCCCCGTGAACACCTCGCCGTCGGGGAAGTTCTCGCGACCGCTCGACGGCTGCCAGCTCCGCCCGGCCACCGACAGCCGCAGGTCGGTGCCCTCGCCGACGAACCGCAACTCCCGCACCCCGTCGAGGAACGCAGCGACGCGCCCGAGCTCCACCGCGAACTCCTGCCAGCGGGCAACCGGGTCGGGGTCGTCGAGCAGACAGGTCGCGGCCAGCAGCTCCTCGTATTCGTGGAGGGACATGCCGGCGTCCTGCGCTGCCGACTCGGTCGGGTAGCCGACCACGACCCAACGCAGCGCGCCCGTCGCGCCGCGCTCCATGAAGCGCTTCTGCAGCGCGGCGCGGGAGCGCGACCGGCGAGCCAGCCGCCCGGGATCGATGGTGGCGAGGCTGCGGGTGTTCCACTCGGCGTCGAGCACGATGCGAACGTCGGCGTCCTCCGAGACGACGTCGGCGCCGGGCTCGATCCACTCGAGCGTCGCAGCGGAGGCCTCGCGGAGGAGCGCCTCGTGCGCGCCGTCGAGCTCGATGCGGGCAACGGGGTGGCCGCCCGCGCGCAGGATCTCCCGCGAGACGGCGACGAGGAACGGAGCGCAAAAGGCAGGCGCGTCGACGACGCAGACGTCGCCGGGCTGCACCCGCGTCGAGTAGCCGACGACGATCCTGGCGAGCGCCTCCAACCGATCGCTCCTCACGCGTCGACCTCCGCGAGGAAGCGGCCGTCACGGAAGAGCGGCTCGCCGTCGCCCAGCACCTCGGCGCCCGCTCGCGTTTCGATCACGAGGTCGGTGTGGACGGCCGAGACGTTCGTCCCGCCCGCCTGCGGGAAGCTGCGGCCGAGCGCGAGGTGCATCGTGCCGCCGATCTTCTCGTCAAGCGCGAGGTGGCGCGTGGCGCGGTCGATCTCGGGGTTCAGCCCGAACGCGACCTCACCGAGCAGAGCGGCGCCGGCATCGATTGCGAGCAGGGCGCGCAGGTGAGGCTCCCCCACGCGCGCTTCGGCGTGCACGACGCGGCCGGCCTCGAACCGGAGCCGCACGCCGTCGAGCTCGTGCCCGCCGAACGCCACCGGGAACGCGAAGGCGACGGTGCCGCTCGCGCTCGTCTCGACCGGGCTGGTGTAGATCTCGCCGTCGGGCATGTTCTGGCGGCCGTCGGCGGCGAGCCAGGTGCGGCCGGCGACGGAGAGCGTGAGGTCGGTGCCATCGGCGAGGATGCGCAGCTCGCGCACCCCGCAGAGGCTCTCGGCGCGTGCGGTCAGCGCCGCCGAGACGCCGCGCCAGTGCGCCGCCGGATCGGCCTCGTCGACGTGGCAGGCCGACAGCACCAGGTCGGCGTACTCCTCGAACGAGAGCTCGGCAGCCTGCGCGTGCGCATGTGTCGGGTAGAGCACGCCGCACCAGCGCGCCTCGCCTGTAGCGACCCGCGCGCGCAGCCTCTGCCCGAGCTGGCCGACCGCGACGGCGCGCGCCTGCTCGCGGGCAGGGTCGAGTCGCGAGCGCGACCGGGTGTTCGTATCCGCCCAGACGGTGACGGCGGCAGCAACCGTTTCGAACTCGGCGGCGGCGAGCGGCGACGTCCAGGCGAGCTGCGCGGCGGAGCCCTCGCGCAGCAGCAGCTCCTCCAGCTCAGGGAGCTTCGCCGCCAGGATCGGACGGGCGCCGCGCCGCAGCGCAGCCCGCTGGATCGCGAGCCCGAGCGGCGCCGCCACCACGGGCACCTCGATCCGCACCGTCTCGCCCGCGCGCAGGTCGAGCGAGTAGCCGACGATCAGCTCGCCCAGGCGGTCGATGCGCGGATCGGTCACGGCCGCGGGCCGAGCTTCCCTGTCTACCTGCCCTTCTTCTTGGGCCGGGGCTGCACCGCCGACTCGCAGCCGTTAGCGACCGCCTTGTCGAGGTCGTAGTTCCCCTTGACGCACTTCGTGATCGCCGCAACGCCGTTCCTGCAGCCCATCATGGTGAAGCGCACAGTGGGGACGATCCGGCCGACCGCTCCGCAGTTCCTCGGGTCGGTCAGCAGGTTGACCTCGCAGCCGTTCTTCGGGTTGCCGTCGGCATCGGCCCGCTTCGGCTTGCATTTCGCCGGCGCTGCCTTGCCGGGCGCTGCCTTGCCGGGCGCTGCCGCCGCCGTGCCCACGGTGAACGGCTGCGATACGACCGTCTCGGAGCGGGTCGGATTCGTCGTCGAAGTGACGCTGATGGCATAGACGTACGTGCCGTTCTTGCCGGTCAGGGCGAACTTCGCCAGGCCCTTGAGCATCGCCTTGATGCTCCCCTGCACCTTGAACAGCGGTGGCGAGTCGACCAGGCGGCGATGCGCCTGGAGGTTGCGCCCGGCGT
>JANXXF010000376.1 GCA_025350775.1 Actinomycetes bacterium | reverse complement strand
CACCCGCCTGCAGACCGGCCTCATCTCGGAGTCGGGCGAGCCGCGCAGCGTACATAGCGTCGCCGTGCTCGTCGGCTACGGCGCCGCCGCCGTGAACCCGTACCTCATGCTCGAGACGATCAGCGAGCTCGTTGCGCTGGGCCAGCTGCCACCGGAGCTGACTGCGGAGGACGCGCAGCGCCGCGCCGTCAAGGGTGTCGCCAAGGGGCTGCTGAAGACGATGTCGAAGATGGGCATCTCGACGATCCCGTCGTACTGCGGCGCGCAGATCTTCGAGGCGGTCGGCCTCGCGTCGGAGCTGATCGACCGCTACTTCACCGGCACGCCGTCGCGCATCGGCGGCATCGGCCTGGAGACGCTGGCAGGCGAGACAATCGCGCGCCATGCGCGCGCCTACCCCGGCACCGGCGACGAGCTGCTGCCCGTGATCGGCCTCTACGCCTGGCGCCGCGACGGCGAGCACCACCAGTGGAACCCCGAGACGATCGCGCTGCTGCAGCACGCCGTGCGCGATGGCGGCGCGAAGACCTTCGAGGAGTACTCGCAGGCGGTCAACTCGGACAGCGCGCGCAAGCGGACGCTGCGCGGGCTGATGGCGTTCCGCTACGCCGACGGCGGCGGCATCCCGATCGAGCAGGTCGAGCCGGCGGCCGAGATCGTGCGACGCTTCGTCACCGGCGCCATGTCGCTCGGGTCGATCTCGCGCGAGGCCCACGAGACGCTGGCGATCGCGATGAACCGGCTCGGCGGCAAGTCGAACACCGGCGAGGGCGGCGAGGATCCCGTCCGTTTCACGCGCGACGCCAACGGCGACTCGCGGCGCTCGGCGATCAAGCAGGTCGCCTCCGGCCGCTTCGGCGTCACCGTCGACTACCTGACGAACGCCGACGAGCTGCAGATCAAGATGGCGCAGGGCGCGAAGCCCGGCGAAGGCGGCCAGCTGCCCGGCCACAAGGTCGACAAGTACATCGCGGGCGTCCGCCTGACAACGCCGGGCGTCGGCCTGATCTCGCCGCCGCCACACCACGACATCTACTCGATCGAGGACCTCAAGCAGCTCATCTACGACCTGCGCTGCGCCAACCCGGAGGCGCGCATCTCGGTGAAGCTCGTCGCCGAGGTGGGCGTCGGCACGGTCGCTGCGGGAGTGGCCAAGGCGAACGCCGACCACGTGCTGATCTCCGGCCACGACGGTGGCACCGGCGCGTCGCCGCTGTCGTCGATCCTGTTCGCCGGCATCCCCTGGGAGATCGGCCTCGCCGAGACGCAGCAGACCCTCGTCATGAACGACCTGCGCTCGCGCATCTGGGTGCAGACCGACGGCCAGCTGAAGACCGGCCGCGACGTCGTCGTGGCCGCGCTGCTGGGCGCCGACGAGATGGGCTTCGCCACGGCGCCGCTAATCGCGACCGGCTGCATCATGATGCGCGCCTGCCACCTCAACACCTGCCCCGTCGGCATCGCCACCCAGGATCCCGTGCTGCGCAGCCGCTTCCAGGGGCAGCCCGAGCACGTCGTCAACTTCTTCTTCTTCGTCGCCGAGGAGGTGCGCCAGATCATGGCCCGCCTCGGCATCGCGCGCTTCGAGGACCTCGTCGGGCGCGTCGACCTGCTGGAGGCCGACCAGGCGATCGAGCACTGGAAGACGCGCGGCATCGACCTCACCAACGTGCTGCGCGCGCCTCAGCTCACGCCGGGCGCGTCCCTGCGCCGTACCGAGGCGCAGGCCTCGCCGCTCGCCGACGCGCTCGACTGGCAGCTGATCGAGGCGGCCCGGCCTGCGCTGGAAGGCGGCACCCCGGTCGCCGGCGAGTTCGCCGTGCGCAACGTCAACCGCACCGTCGGCGGCCTGCTCTCGCACCATGTTACGAAGCTGCACGGCGCCCCCGGGCTGCCGGCCGGCTCGATCCACTTCACGCTGCGCGGCTCGGCCGGGCAGTCGTTCGGCGCGTGGCTCGCGCCCGGCGTCGAGCTGATGCTCCACGGCGACGCGAACGACTACGTCGGCAAGGGGCTCTCTGGCGGCACCATCACCGTGCGCCCACCCGCCGGCAGCACGTACGCCGCCGAGGACAACGTGATCATCGGCAACACCGTCCTTTACGGGGCGACCTCGGGCAGCGCGTTCTTCCGTGGCCGCGCCGGGGAGCGCTTCGCGGTGCGCAACTCCGGCGCCAGCGCCGTCGTCGAGGGCGTCGGCGACCACGGCTGCGAGTACATGACCGGCGGCCGCGTCGTCGTGCTCGGCACCACGGGGCGGAACTTCGCGGCGGGCATGAGCGGCGGCATCGCCTACGTGCTCGACCGGGACGGCACCTTCGCCGGCCGCTGCAACGCCGAGCTGGTCGAGCTCGAGCAGCTCGGGGCAGCCGACCGCGAGGCGGTGCGCGCGCTCGTGCAGGGCCACCTCGACCACACCGGCTCGCCGGTCGCGGCCGTCGTGCTCGCCGACTTCGAGCAGCACGTGCCGCTCTTCGTCAAGGTGATGCCGCGCGACTACAAGCGGGCGCTCGCCGAGCTCGACGCCGAGCACTTGCAGCTCGCCGTCGACGACCACCCGGTGTCGAGCGGTGGCGAGGGCTTCCTCATCACCGAGTCCGAGGAGGCAGTGGCCTGATGGGCGAGCTCGGCGCATTCCTGAAGATCGGCCGGCTCGAGGCCCCCGAGCGCGCCCCGCAGGAGCGCGTGCACGACTTCCGCGAGTTCATCAAGACGCTCCCGGCGGGACTGGACACAGTCGTCTCGGAGCGGGGTACGTCTCTGTCGGGCGGCCAGAAACAGCGCATCATGCTGGCCCGCGCGCTGGCGCTCGACCCCAAGGTGCTGCTGCTCGACGATTTCACCGCCCGCGTCGATACGCGGA
>JANXXF010000370.1 GCA_025350775.1 Actinomycetes bacterium | reverse complement strand
CACCCGCGAAGCCCTGGAGGCCGCTCGGAGAGCGGGCTACAGGTCGCCGCAGGCCCACAGGTCGGACGCAAAGCGGCCGGACTGCGGGCCGAAGGGCGATCCGAGCGATCCGCGGGCAAGGCTCATTCTGATTCGAGCTCTTAACACTTTCCTTCCCTCCCTTAACCCGCGGGCCAGGACAGGGCCGATAGAACTCCTAGTGCATCGAACACAGGGAATCGGGAACGGACGGCAACCCCCATAGCGCACCCTCCCCCGCACGGGTTGCCGCTCCAGACCGAACTGCGAAGGCCTCGCTCAGGGGGCCTTCGCTGTTTCTGGGCACCGTACGAGCCGCTCCGTTCGCACGATGAGCGAGTAGCATCGAGTGCAGATGCAGCTCCGTGGACTCATCCTCTCCGGCGGCTCGGGCACGCGCCTGCGCCCCCTCACCTACACGAGCGCCAAGCAGCTCGTGCCGGTTGCGAACAAGCCCGTGCTGTTCTACGGCATCGAGGCGATGGTGGCCGCCGGCATCGAGGACATCTCGATCATCATCTCGCCGCAGACCGGCGACGAGATCCGCTCCGTCGCCGGCGACGGAGCGCAGTGGGGCGTCCGCATCCACTACGTCGTGCAGGACGAGCCGCTCGGCCTTGCGCACGCGGTGCTCACCGCCGAGGCGTCGCTCGAGAGCCAGCCGTTTGCGATGTACCTTGGCGACAACCTGCTGCGCGACGGCATCGCCTCCTTCGCCGACCGCTTCCGCGAGACGCGCCCCGAGGCATTGATCCTGCTCCAGCACGTGCCGAACCCGTCGCAGTACGGCGTCGCCGAGCTCGAGGACGGCCGGGTGGTGCGCCTCACCGAGAAGCCGGCGGAGCCGAAATCCGACCTCGCCCTGGTCGGTGTCTACATGTTCCAGCCGTCGATCTTCGACGCCTGCCGCGCCATCGAGCCGTCCCCGCGCGGCGAGCTCGAGATCGCCGACGCGATCCAGACGCTGATCGACCGCGGCCTCGCCGTCGAGCCGCACATCGTCACGGGCTGGTGGAAGGACACCGGCCAGTGGGCCGACATGATGGAGGCGAACCGGCTCGTGCTCGACGCCGTCGAGCGCTCGGTCGAGGGAGAGGTGCACGACTCCCACGTCGAGGGCCGCGTCGTGCTGTCGCCCGGCGCGCGCCTCGAGCGCTGCCGCGTGCGCGGGCCCGTCGCGATTGGCGCGGGCGCGGTCGTGCGCGACGCCTACATCGGCCCGTACACGGCGATCGGCCCGGGCTGCCACATCGACCACTGCGAGATCGAGAACTCGATCATCCTCGAGGGGTCGATCGTCGCCGACCTCGACGTGCGCCTGGAGGGGTCGCTGATCGGCCGCAACGTCCGCGTGCGCCGCACCCAGTCGAAGCCGAAGGCATACAGGCTGCTCGTGGGCGACAACTCCGAGATCAAGATCCCGTGAGCGGCGCCGCCGCCGCCGGCCCGGCCCACGCCGCCGGCGGCCCGGCCCACGCCACTGTCGCCGACATCAGGCGCATCCCGCTGCGCCTGTTCGAGGACGAGCGCGGCTGGTTCTGCGAGCTGCGCCGCGAGAGCTCGCTGCCCGAGCCGACTCTCCAGACCAACGTCTCGCTGTCGAAGCAGGGCGTCATCCGCGGCCTCCACTGGCATGCGCGCGGCCAGAGCGACCTCTTCTCGTGCCTCCAGGGCATGGCCCGCGTCGTCGTGCTCGACCGCGACACCGGCGAGACCTTCACCGAGGACATCGGCGCCGACAACCCGGTCGCCATCTGGATCCCCGGCACGCTGGCGCACGGCTTCGAGGCGCTCACCGATCTGATCTTCTGTTACCACGTCACGCGCGAGTACGACCCGGCCGAGCCCGACGAGCTCGGCGTCCCGTGGAACGATCCGCGCGTCGCTCACCTCTGGCACACGAAGGCACCGATCCTCTCCGCGAGGGACCTATCCGCCGCGTCCTGATCACCGGCGCCAACGGCCAGCTCGGCACCGCGCTCGCCGAGGTGTTCGCCGGGGACGAGATCACCGGGGTTGACCTCGACTCCTGGGACGTGTCGCTGCCCGCGCCCGTGTGGCTGCCCGAGGTCGACCTCGTGCTGCACGCCGCCGCCTGGACGAACGTCGACGCCGCCGAGGACGACCCGCAGGGCGCCGCGATCGCGAACATCGGCGGCACCCAGAACGTCGCCGCGATCGGGACGCCGCTCGTCTACTACTCGACCGACTACGTCTTCGACGGCACTAAGCGCACGCCCTACGTCGAGAGCGACGGCCCGAGCCCGCAGGGCGCCTACGGCCGCACCAAGCTCGGCGGCGAGGCGGCGGCGCTGGCGAGCGGCCACGCGTGGGTGCTGCGCACCTCCTGGCTCTTCGGCTGGACGAGCACCAACTTCGTGCGCACGATGCTGCGGCTCGCGGCCGAGCGCGACGAGGTTGCGGTGGTGGACGACCAGCGCGGCTGCCCGACCTACGTGGGGCACCTCGCCGCCGCCACCCGCGAGGTCGTGGACGCGGGGCTGCCGTACGGCGTCTACCACCTGGCAGCGCAGGGCGAGTGCAGCTGGGCCGACTTCGCCGAGACGATCTTCGAGGAGGCCGGCGTGGAGTGCCGCGTACGGCGGATCACGACCGAGGAGCTGGGGCGCCCGGCGCCGCGGCCGGCCTACTCGGTGCTGCGCAGCGAGCAGCCGGGGACGCCCGTGCTGCCGCACTGGCGCGACGGGCTGAGGGCGTGTCTGGAGCGGCTCGAAGCGTAGAAGGGGTGCGGTGGAGTTCGACGACCCCATCGAGACCGCTGGTCAGCACGGCCTCGATCCGATTGAAGCGCACGCTCGGCCGGGCCGGCGCTCGCACCCCTGTACCCTTCCCGCGATGAAGGTCATGGTCACCGGTGGCGCCGGCTTCATCGGCTCGCACTTCGCCAAGCGCCTCGCCACTGCGGGCGACAGCGTCGTCGTGCTCGACAAGCTCACCTACGCAGGCAACCCGCGCAACCTCGAGGGCTACGACATCCCGCTGGTCGTCGGCGACATCGCCGACCCGGAGGCCGTCGCGCAGGCTGCCGCCGGCTGCGACGCGATCGTCAACTTCGCCGCCGAAAGCCACGTCGACCGCTCGATCCTCGCCGCCGGCGACTTCATCACGACCGATGTCTACGGCACCCACGTCCTGCTCGAGCACGCGCGCGCCCATGGGCAGCGCTACGTGCAGGTGAGCACCGACGAGGTGTACGGCGACCTGCCGCCGGGCGAGTCTGCCGTCGAGGGCGATCCGCTCATGCCATCGTCGCCGTACTCGGCGTCGAAGGCGGGCGGCGACCTGCAGGTGCTCGCGTACGTGCGTACGCATGGCGTCAACGCGTCGATCTCGCGCGGCGCCAACACCTACGGGCCGTTCCAGTACCCCGAGAAGCTGATCTCCCTGTTCACGACCAACGCGCTCGACGGGCAGCCGCTGCCGGTGTACGGAGACGGCAGGCAGCGGCGCGAGTGGATTCACGCGGAGGACCACTGCGCCGGCATCGAGCTGGTGCTGCGCCAGGGCGAGCCCGGCGGCATCTACAACGTCGGCGGCGAGGAGCGCGAGAACCTCGACGTGATCGAGCAGATCCTCGCGCTCACGGGCGCGAGCCGCGACCTGCTCAAGCACGTCGCCGACCGGGCGGGCCACGACCGCCGCTACTCGATCGACAGCACCAGGCTGCGCGGACTCGGCTGGGCGCCGAAGTGGAAGTTCGCCGACGGGATTGCCCAGACAGTCGCCTGGTACGCCGAACGGCGCGACTGGTGGGAGCCAATCAAGTCCGGTGAGTACCTCGCGTACTACCGCGAGCAGTACGCCCACCGCCTGGAGCCGTGAGGCGGCGCCTCCTGTTGGCAGCGGTCGGGCTGGCCGTGTTGGCCGCCGCGACTGCCCTGCCGGCGACCGCGCGCGCCGGCACCTGGTGCGGCGGCACGGCCGAGTCCGCGACCGACCGCCCCGACGTCGTCGCCGCCCTCTCCTGGCACGTCGTGTACGCCTACCCGTCCGACGGCGTCGACCGCTTCCCGCAACTTGTTGAGCCGATCCTCGCCGACCTCGCGGCCGTCGACGCCTGGTGGCGCGGCCAGGATGCGACGCGCGCGATCCGCTGGGATCTGGCCGCTCTTCCCGCCTGCACGACCGGCATCGGGGCGCTCGATCTGTCGGCCGTGAAGTTGGTCGGCGACACGGCCGCATTCAGCGGGAGCGGTGACCGCTACGGGCGGCTGCGCAGCGACCTCGCCGCCGCCGGCTTCACCGACCCCGACAAGAAGCTGCTAGTCCTCTACGACGGCGCCTTCGACCACTCGGTGCGCGAGTGCGGCATCGCCCGCACCGGCTTTCCCGCCACCGGCGGTGCCGACAGCCTCGCGGTCATCTACCTCGACACGAACTGTGGCGCGGGTCTCGGCGGCGGCGAGTTCCCCGCCGTTGCGGCGGTGCACGAGATGACGCACGCCATGAACGCGCTCGCCGACGCAGGCACGGGGCAGGGGCCGCCGCACGCCTGCCCGGGCGACCCGGGCCACCCCTGCGACAGCCCCAACGACCTGCTCTACCCGTCCAGCCAGGCCGGCACGCCGCTCGCGAGCAAGGTCCTCGACGTCGGCCGCGACGACTACTACGGCCACTCCGGCAGCTGGTGGGACGTGCAGGACTCCCTCTTCCTGGAGCGGCTCGACTCCCCCGACACGCAGCCGCCCGCCGCGCCGCCGGGCCTCACGGCGCGCGGGATCCCCGGGGCCGTGCTGCTCGGCTGGCAGGCTGCCGCCGACGACATCGGCCCGGTGTTCTACGAGGTGTTTCGTGATGGCGTGCAGCTGACCGTCACGGCCGCGCTGACGTATTCCGAGACGATTGCGGCGGGCGAGACCCATGGCTACGTCGTTCGCTCGCGCGACGCGGTCGGCCGGCTCGGCGGGAGCACGGCGATCCGCTTCGCCGGCGGCATCGGCGTCGTCGGCGCTGCAGGGCAGCTGCTCGCCGACACGGTGCCACCCACGCCAGTTGCGCGCCTGCGGGCGCGGATCAACCGGGTCGCGCTGCTCCTCACCTGGAGCGCGGCGATCGATGCGGGCGGGGTCGCCGGCTACCGCGTGTACCGCGACGACCGCGCGGTGGCGACCACCCGGGTGCCTGCCTTCTCGCTGCCGGTACGCCGCGCCGCCGGTGCCTGGTACGTGCGGCCGTTCGACCGTGCCGGCAACCTCGGCGACCCGTCACCGCTGGTGACGGTCACAGTGAGGGCGCGTGTCTCCTAGAGCGTCCCCAGGTAGTACGGCTCGCGGGCCCTGTAGCTCTCGACCAGTTTCTCCCAGCCGGGCACCGGGACGTGCACCGTGGCCAGGTTGCCGCCCTTGCTACGGAAATAGAAGGTGCCGCCGCGCAAGCTGAACATCGGGCCGTGCTCGACGTTTGGTGGTCGCCAGAAGTACGACCCGGCCGTCATCACGCCGCGCTCCCCGAGCAGGATGTCGCCGCGCAGCATCAGGCACTCCTCGATGGTGTCGTGGATCTCGGCCCGGGTCTCGCGCCAGGCGGGCACGACCGCGGCCACCCACGTCGCGTCGCCGCTCACCGGGTGGTAGCGCAGCCGCTTGACGACGATGCCCTGCGGCACCTGGCCGTCGGCCGGCGGGCTGACCCACTGCAGCTCGTTGGTGTCGACGACCTCGATCTCGCGGCGCGGCTCCTCGTCCGGCTCGACGAAGACGACGGCGACGGTCTCGCCGCTGGTGGCAGCGCGCAGCGTGGCGCCCTCCGCGCCGGCACCGACGAACGCGTACACGCCCGGCCCCACCGTGCGCCCCGCGACGGTGAGCTCGCCGGAGAGGGTGAACAGCTCGGTCGGCCGCGTGCGGCCGGAGAGGTCGCCCGACCAGCCCGCCGGGAACGTGACCGTGGCGCTGTAGTCGCCGCCCCCGTCATCGTCCGCCGAGAGCAGCCGCTGCTGCGTCCCCGCGAACGGCCCCTCGCCGACGGGCAGCTTGGGGATCTCCCCCGATTCGACGAACTCGATGTGTGGCCTAGCCATGCTGGCTCTCCTCTCGCTCCCGTTGCGCCTGGGCGACGTTCGCCGCCGGCGGCTGCTCGGGGTCGTCGGTGAAGTAGTTGACGAGCTTGCAGTCGGTGTAGAGGTACATGATCCCGCCCTGCTCCGAGCTGAACGGGCGATGTGTGATGTACGGCGGCCGCCAGAAGTAGCTGCCCGAATCCATGCGGCCGCTGTTGCGCAGCGTCGTGTCACCGACGATCTGGAACAGCTCCTCGACGGTGTCGAGAAACTCGATCTTTGGATGGCGTGCGTCGGGCTGCATGAACAGGATCGACGTGTCCTCCAACACGAACAGCTTCTCCTGGCTGGAACCGACGGGCGCGCAGTCGTAGGCGCCGTAGCTCCGCAGCTCCCGGCCGACCCAGAGCCAGCCGGAGAGGACGAGCCACTCGGTGTCGGCGCCGAACCAGCCGGCGGGCCGCCGGAAGCCCTTCGGCAGGTGCAGCAGCCCGCTGAAGGCGCCGGTACGGGCCTGGACGCTACCGTGTGGGCGTGGACAAGCTCGCGGTGGCCGCGCGGATCGGAGGTGCTGGTGGACATGGCCGGAGGATCCCGGAAAGAGTCGGCGGCTTCGCGTCGAAACACTGAGGTTGGACATGGATTTCACGAGCCTGAACCGGATGCGTAGCGTGGGGCGCGGAGCGCCGCTCCTCGCGGCCCTCACCGCCGCTGTCGCCGTTGCCGCCGCTGTCGCCGCGCTCGCCTGGGCGGGCGCCGCGGGTGCGATGGTGATCGCCCCCGAGTCGGCGAAGAGCCCGTGCCTGAGCTGCCAGGTCGACGATCCCGAGGCGCCCGTCGCGACGACGATGGTCTTCGTCAGTGGCCATGGCTACGGCCACGGTGTCGGGATGAGCCAGTACGGCGCATACGGGATGGCGCGCGCGGGCAACTCGTTCGACCGGATCCTCGGCTTCTACTACCCGGGCACCGAGCTGGGCAAGGCGCCCGTCGCCGTCGTGCGCGTGCTGCTCGCCGACGCCGCCCCCAGCGTGAGCATCTCCTCGGCAGCTCCGTTCGCGGCGATCGACGGCACCGGCAGGCGCTGGACGCTCCCGGCCGGGGCGGTCGCGCTCGACACGACGCTCTCGCTGCCCGTCGGCGAGGGGGCCGCCTTGCAGCCGGTAGCCGGGCCGATCGTCTTCAAGGCCACGAGCGCCGCGCTCGCGCTCGGCGGCAAGCGCTTTCGCGGCTCCCTGAAGGTGGGCCTGATGCCACAGGCGCCGCCGACGCCGACCGTCTCGGCGATCCTGGCGCCGCTCCCGGCGACCGCGCCCGGCGGTTCGACCCCGCCAGCGAGCCCGGCTGCCGGCGTGCCTGCGGTGACCACGCCGGCCACGACCACAGCGGCCAGGATCACGGCGGCCACGACCACAGCGGCCACGACCGTGCCCGCGCCGGTCCCGGGCGCGCTGCCCCCTGTCGGCACCGTCGGCCCTGTCGCCGTCGGCGGGCTGCGGGTCGTCAACCGCGTCGGCCTCGAGGCCTACCTCGCGGGCGTCGTCGCGCGTGAGGTGCCGGCGTCGTGGCCGGCAGCCGCGCTCCAGGCGCAGGCGGTGGCCGCGCGCTCCTACGCCCTCGCGCACCGCGCGGTCGACGAGAGCTTCGATCTCTACGCGGACGAGCGCAGCCAGGTGTACGGGGGTATCGCCGCCGAGCACCCGGCCGCCACCGCAGCCGTCAGGGCGACGGCCGCGAGCGTCCTGCTCTACGCCGGCCGGGTTGCCGACACGCTCTTCTCGGCGAGCAACGGCGGCCGCACCATGTCCGCCGCCGAGGCGTATCCCGGCAACCCCGACCCGCCGCCGTATCTCGTCGCCCGCGACGACCCGTACGACGCCGCCGCCTCGCCTTTCGCCAGCTGGGGGCCGGTGGCAGTGCCGGCCGCGACGATCGAGGCGGCGCTCGGCCTCCCCGGCACGCTCGTCGACCTGACCGTCGACTCGAGCGGGTCGGCCCGCCCGACCCAGGTCCTCGCGATCACCAGCTCCGGGCAGGTGCGGATCACGCCCGCGCGGCTGCGCGCCGCCCTCGGCCTCCGCTCGAGCTGGTTCGACATCGGCGTGCTCTCGCTCGCGCGTCCGTCGCTGCCGGTCAGCTCGGGCGGCAAGGTGACGTTGAACGGGCTCGTCCGCGGCTTCGCCAACGCGCAGCTCGAGCAGCGCACCGCGACGGGCTGGGCGCCACTCGCCGGTGCCCTTCCCGGCGTCGACGGCCAGTTCAGCTTCACGACGAAGGTGCTCGCCAGCAGCGACTTCCGGCTGAGCAGCGGGCCGGGTCTCGGCTCGCCGGCGGCAGGCTCCGCGGCGGCTGCCACTCCGACCGCCGTCACGCCGGCCGCGGGCTCCCCGGTCACCGGCGGCATCCTCTCGGTGCCGGTCTCGCCGCGTGTGAAGCTGCTGCCGGCGCTCGACCTCACCGGCCTCTCCGGCGTGCTCAAGCCGGCCGTTGCCGCGGGCGGCAGCGTGATCGAGATCCAGTTCGACGGCAGCGGCACCGGCACGTCCTGGAGCCCGGTCGCGACCGCAACCGTCGGCGCCGACGGCTCGTTCAGCGCGACCCTGCCCGTGCTCGGCGGGTCGTACCGCGCCGTGCTGCCGTCGGTGAGCGGCCTCGCGGCCGCCAGCTCGACCCCGGTCAGGATCACGATCCCGTCTTGAGCAGGGTCGTGGCTCTCGGCGCCGGTGTGCAGCGGCTCACC
>JANXXF010000342.1 GCA_025350775.1 Actinomycetes bacterium | reverse complement strand
CGGCTCTTGTCCAGGCGGCCAGCCTGACCTGCCAGCCGGTCGCCCCAGCCGCTCGCTCCGAGCGCCCCGAGGTTCAACGCTCATTCTGAAACGAGCTCTGAGGATCTCGGTGGACACCGGGGGAACGTTCACCGACGTCGTGGTCGCCGAGGCCGACGGCAGCCTGCGCATCGGCAAGGGCCTCACCTCGAAGCAGCGCGCATTCGACGGCATCCACGCCGGCCTGCAGCAGGTCGCCGAGGAGCTCGGCACTACTGCCGAGGCGCTGCTGGCAGAGGCCGAGGTCTTCACCTACGGGACGACCCGCGCCACGAACGCGATCGTCGAGGGCAAGACGGCGAAGACCGCGTTCTTCACCACCGAGGGCTTCCCCGACGTGCTGCTGCTGCGCGAGGGCGGCAAGCACGACCCGTTCAAGCAGATCCCGTACCAGGCCCCCTACGTGCCGCGGCGGCTGACGTACGAGCTGCGCGAGCGGATCGACTCCGAGGGCGACGTGTTCGTGGCGCTCGACGAGGCGACGGTCGTCGACGCGATCGACCGCGCGCGGCTCGCCGGCGTCGAGGCGATCGCCGTGTCGCTGCTCTGGTCGATCGTCAACCCGGCGCACGAGCTGCGCGTCGGCGAGCTGATCGCGGAGCACCTGCCCGGGCTGCCGTTCACGCTGTCGCACCAGCTCAACCCGGTGATCCGCGAGTACCGACGCGCCTCGTCGGCCGCGCTCGACGCCTCGCTGAAGCCGCTGATGCAGGAGTACCTGCAATCGATGGAGCGCGACCTGCGCGCTGCCGGCTTCGCCGGGCACCTGTTCATCACCACGTCGTTCGGCGGCGCCTGGCGCCCCGAGGAGGTCGTCGAGCGGCCGATCTACTCGATCGGCTCCGGCCCCTCGCTGGCGCCGGTGGCCGCGCTCACCTACGGCAAGCTCGAGCTGTCGGCCGAGGAGGCAGCCGAGCTGCTCGTCTGCGACACCGGCGGCACGACCTTCGACGTCGGCCTCGTCACCGGCGGCGAGGTCGGCTACGCCAACGAGACGTGGATCGGCGGGCGCTGGATCGGCCACATCACCGGCGTGCGCTCCGTCGACGTGAAGTCGATCGGCGCAGGCGGCGGCTCGATCGCCTGGGTCGACGCGGGCGGGCTGCTGCGCGTCGGCCCCGAGAGCGCCGGCGCCGACCCCGGCCCGGCCTGCTACTCGCGCGGCGGCAGCCGCGCCACCGTCACCGACGCCGCCGTCGTGCTCGGCTACGTCGACCCGGCCTACTTCCTGGGCGGTCGGATGACGCTCGACGCGGAGGCGGCCCGGGCGGCGATCGGCCGCGACGTGGCGGAGCCGCTGGGCATGAGCCTGGAGGAGGCGGCCGCGGCGGTGCTCGTGATCGCCAACGCGAACATCGTCGGGGCGATCCGCGAGCTGACGATCGCCCGCGGCATCGACCCGCGCGAAGTGACGCTCGTCGCCGGCGGCGGCGCCTCCGGCCTGACCATCGCCCCGATCGCCCGCGAGCTCGGCTGCAAGCGAGTGATCATCCCGGCCACCGCCGGTGCGCTCTCGGCGTGCGGCGCGCTCTACGCCGACTTCGTCTCGGAGTTCTCGACGAGCCGCTACGCCGAGACGCGCAGCCTCGACACCGACGCCGTCAACAGCGCGCTCGCCGCCGCCGAGGCGCGCGCCGACCGCTTCCTCGGCTCGCTCGGCGACGTGAAACTGCAGGGCAGCCGCAAGGACTTCTTTGTCGAGGCGCGCTACCGCGCCCAGGTGTGGGAGCTCGACGTGCCCCTTCCCCGCGCCCGCATCGGCGGCCCGTCCGACATCGCCGCGCTCGAGGAGGCGTTCCACGCCGTGCACGAGAAGGTGTTCGCGGTGCGCGAGCCCGGCCAGTACCTGGAGTGCCTGGTGTGGAAGACGCGCGCGACCGCGGTGCCCGAGAAGCCGATAGTGCGGGCGCGCGCCGTTGCGTCGGCCGTCGGCGGGCCCGAGGGGGCTACCCGCGGCGCGGCACCGGCCCCGGCAGCCGTCCAGACCGCGTACTTTCGCGAGACGGGCTCGGTGGCGACGCCCCGCTACGACGGCGAGCTGCTGCCGCCCGGCACCCGCATCGAGGGGCCCGCCGTGATCCGCGAGAAGACGACCACCGTCGTCGTCTACCCCGGCACCACCGCCGTCGTCACGGCCCTCGGCAACTACTCACTGGAGATCCGGGCATGAGCTTCGACCCCGTCCTGCTCGCGGTCATCGCGAACCGGCTCGACACGATCGTGCGCGAGATGGAGAACACCCTGCTGCGCTCCGGCCGCAGCGCCGTGCTCAACATGGCACGCGACTTCTCGTGCGCGATCGTCACCGGCGACAACCGCTTGCTCGCCTCTGCCGAGGGCCTGCCGGTGCACGTGATCGGCATGGAGAAGCTGGCGAAGGCCGTCACCGACCTCCACGACGACATCCGCGAAGGCGACGCTTTCCTGCACAACGACCCGTACCTGGGCAACACGCACCCGGCCGACCACGTCATCCTCGTCCCCGTCTTCCACGAGGGCAAGCACCTCTTCACGACAGCGGCGAAGGCCCACCAGGCCGACACCGGCAACGCCCTGCCGACGACGTACATGCCGTACGCGCGCGACGTCTACGAGGAGGGCGGCCTGATCTTCCCGGCGGTGCGCGCCCAGCGCGACCGCAAGGACGAGCCCGACCTGATCCGCATGTGCATGCGCCGCATCCGCGTGCCCGACCAGTGGTACGGCGACTACCTGGCGATGGTGGGGGCGGCCCGCATCGGCGAAAAGGGCCTGAAGGAGCTCGCGGAGCGCTACGGCGCCGACCTGCTCGCCGAGTTCGTCGAGGAGTGGTTCGACTACAGCGAGCGGCGCATCGCGCACGTCATCTCGAAGCTCCCCGGTGGCACGATCATCGGCAGGGGCTGCCACGACCCGTTCGGCCCAGCCCCGGACGGCATCCCGATCACTGTGAAGATCACCGTCGATCCCGCCGCCGGCACCGTCGAGCTCGACCTCACCGACAACATCGACTGCCTGCCGGCCGGCGTCAACGAGTCGGAGACGTGCGCCACCAACAACGTGATGACGGGCATGTTCAACTCCATCGACCCCGACATCCCGCACAACTCCGGCACGTTCCGCCGCGTCCACGTGAAGCTGCGCGAGAACTGCGTCGTCGGCATCCCGCGCTTCCCGGCGTCCTGCTCGGTGGCGACGACGAACGTCGGCGAGCGACTGGTCGTGACGACGCAGAAGGCGTTCGCCGACGCGTGGCCCGGGTACGGCCTCGCCGAGGGCGCCTGCGGCATCGGGCCGGCCTACGCGGTGGTCTCCGGCACCGACTGGCGCAAGGGCGACGACCCGTACGTCAACCAGAAGTTCCTCGGCTCGCAGGGCGGCCCCGCCGGCCCCGAGTACGACGGCTGGGTTACCTACGGCAACTCGGTCACGAACGGCCTGATGTTCCGCGACTCGGTCGAGATCGACGAGCAGAAGTACCCGATCCGCGTCCACGAGATCCGCGTGCGCATGGACTCCGAGGGCGCCGGCCGCCGCCGTGGCGCCCCGGGCACCCGCGTCACGTTCGGCCCCAAGCGCAGCACGATGACCGCCGCCTACGTCACCGACGGCTTCGTCCACCCGCCGCGTGGCACGCAGGGCGGCGGCACCGCCGCGCCGTC
>JANXXF010000326.1 GCA_025350775.1 Actinomycetes bacterium | reverse complement strand
CGGCGAGGCCAGCCTCGCCATCGGCGACCATGTCACGGTCGAGACCTTTCAGCCGGGCGACAAGATCAAGGTCGCCGGCATCGGCATCGGCAAGGGCTTCGCAGGCACGATCAAGCGGCACAACTTCCATCGCGGGCCGATGTCCCACGGCTCGCACAACAAGCGTGCGCCGGGCTCGATCGGTGCGTCGGCCACGCCGTCGCGCGTCATGAAGGGCATGAAGATGTCCGGTCACATGGGCGCGAAGCGCCGGACGCAGGTCGGGCTGACCGTGCACTCGGTCGAGCCCGAGAACAACCTGATCCTCGTCAAGGGCTCGGTTCCCGGCCCGCGCAACGGGATCGTCGAGATTCGGGAGGAGGCATAGCGATGGCTGCCCCCAAGGCCCCCGTCCTCCAGCCGGGCAAGACGACCGGCGAAGTCACCCTCGATGAGACGATCTTCGCCGCCGACGTCAAGCCGCACCTCGTGCACGAGACCGTGCGCGCCGAGCTGAACGCCGCTCGCGCGGGCACCCGTGGTTCGAAGACCCGCGGCATGGTGTCCGGCGGCGGTGCCAAGCCGTGGCGCCAGAAGGGCACCGGCCGCGCCCGCCAGGGCACGACCCGTGCCCCCCAGTGGAAGGGCGGCGGTGTCGTGTTCGCGCCGCAGATGCGCGGCTTCGAAGTCAAGGTCAACCGCAAGGCCCGCCATGCGGCGCTGCGCGCGGCCCTCTCGGATCATGCGCAGGGCGGAACGCTCGGCATCGTGGACGCCTCGGCGTTCGCCACGCCGTCGACCAAGGCCGGCGCCGCGCTGCTCGCGTCGTGGGGCAAGAGCACCCCGACGATCGTCGTTGCCACCGAGGCCGAGGTGGGCGTGTTCAAGTCCTTCCGCAACCTCGACCGGGTCGTCGTGATCCTGCCGTCCGAGGTCGAGGTCGTCGCGCTCGTCTGGGCCCGCTCGCTGCTCATCACCGAGGCGTCGCTCGAGCTGCTGCAGAGGAGGGCCGCATAGTGTCGCTCCATCCCAACGAGGTGCTGCTCGCTCCGGTCGTCTCGGAGAAGAGCTACAAGCTGATCGAGGACAGTAAGTACTCGTTCAAGGTGCACAAGGACGCGCATAAGACTCAGATCCGCCAGGCCGTCGAGCAGCTCTTTGACGTCAAGGTCGTGAAGGTCAACATCATCAAGGTGCAGGCGAAGCCGAAGCGCCGCGGCCTGTTCAAGGGCACGCGTCCAGGCTGGAAGAAGGCGATCGTCCAGCTGCGCGAAGGCGACACGATCGAGTTCTTCGAGGGGGCCCAGGTCTAGTGGCGATCAAGCGTTTCAAGCCGACCTCCCCGGGCCGCCGCCAGATGGCGATCTCAGCCTTCGACGACATCACCAAGTCGAAGCCCGAGAAGAGCCTGCTCGAGCCGATCACCCGCAAGGGCGGCCGCAACCACCATGGGCGCATCACCACGCGTCACCAGGGCGGCGGCCACAAGCGGCGTTATCGCATCATCGACTTCAAGCGCATCAAGGACGGCGTGCCGGCCAAGGTCGCGGCGATCGAGTACGACCCGAATCGTTCGGCTCGCATCGCGCTGCTCCACTACCTGGACGGCGCCAAGGCGTACATCATCGCGCCGGCGCGGCTCGAGGTCGGTGCCATGGTCGAGTCGGGCCCGAACGCCGACATCAAGCCGGGCAACGCGCTCCCGCTTGCGAACATCCCGACGGGCACGCTCGTGCACAACGTCGAGCTCCAGCCGGGCCGGGGCGGGCAGATGGCGCGCAGTGCCGGCGCTTCGATCCAGCTCGTCGCCAAGGACGAGGGCTTCGCGGTGCTGCGGCTGCCGTCGAGCGAGATGCGTCGCGTCCCGCTCACCTGCCGGGCCACGGTCGGCCAGGTCGGCAACGTCGATCACGAGAACATCTCGAGCGGCAAGGCCGGACGCAGCCGCTGGCTGGGCAAGCGCCCGGGCGTCCGCGGTACCGCAATGAACCCGGTCGACCACCCGCACGGTGGCGGCGAGGGCAAGTCGAAGGGCCACCATCCGGTGACCCCGTGGGGCGTGCCGACGCTCGGCAAGCGCACGCGTCCCAAGCACAAGGAGTCGGACAAGCTGATCGTGCGTGGCCGGCGCCGCGGCAAGGAGAAGCGCTAAATGGGCCGTTCTGCCAAGAAGGGGCCGTTCGTTGACGAGCGGCTCATGGGTCGGATCCAGTCGATGAACGATTCCGGCGAGAAGCGTCTGCTTCGCACCTGGTCGCGCTCGTCGACGATCTTCCCGGAGTTCGTCGGACACACCATCGCCGTCCACGACGGGCGCAAGCACGTGCCCGTGTTCGTGAGCGAGTCGATGGTCGGGCACAAGCTCGGCGAGTTCGCCCCGACGCGGACCTTCCGGGGCCACGCGGGCGATCGCCAGACGCAGGTGAAGAAGCGCTGATGGCGACGGCAACCGACAGTCCCACGCAGGTTCGCGCGTCCGCCAAGACGCTCCGCATGTCGGCCCGTAAGGCCCGCATCGTGCTCGAGCACATCCGTGGCAAGAGCGTGGCCGAGGCCCGTACGATCCTCGCGTTCACCCCGCGGGCGGCGGCCACCGACATCCAGGCCATTCTCCGCTCCGCCGCCGCGAACGCCGAGGCCAATCACGGCTTCGACGACGCCGACGGTCTCGTCATCCTGCAGGCCTACGCCGACGAGGGCCCGACGCTCAAGCGTTGGCGCGCCCGCGCCCGCGGCCGCGTGAACCGCATCAACAAGCGGACGTGTCACGTCACCATCGTGATCGGCGAGAACCCGAAGGGTGGCGCCTCCCCGCGGCGCGC
>JANXXF010000318.1 GCA_025350775.1 Actinomycetes bacterium | reverse complement strand
ATCTGGTGAACAGGATCGGCGCGGTCTCGCCGGCGACGCGGGCCACGGCGAGCGAGGCGCCGGTCACGATCCCACTGAGCGAGGCGGGCAGCACGACGCCGATCACCATCCGCCACTTCGCGACGCCCACGCCTAGCGCGGCTTCGCGCAACGTATGCGGCACAAGCGCGAGCACCTCCTGGGTGGAGCGCGCGATCAGCGGCAGCATGATCACCGAGAGCGCGACCGACGCAGCCCAGGCGCTCTGGCCGTGGCCGACAACGAGCAGGCCGAAGATGAAGATGCCGATGACGATCGACGGGATGCCGTTGAGCACGTCGAGGCACAGCCGGATCGCCTGCGCCGCGGACGGCCGCGCGAACTCGCTGGTGAAGATCGCGACCAGCACGCCCACCGGCACCGCGATCGCGGTCGCCACTGCGACGATCAGCGCCGAGCCGACGATCGCGTGGGCGATCCCGCCACCGGCTGGGTTGAGAAAGTCGTCGGACTTGACCTTGGTGAAGAAATCGAGGTTGAACGCGCCGGCGCCGCGCGCGAAGACGCTCGCGACGAGGATCACGAGCACCGCGACGGCGAGCAGCGCGGCCAGCGTCGCGACGCCCTCCATGCCCCGGTTGACGGCCTTCCGCCGGCGGAGGCGCGAGTCGGTCAGGAAGAGCGTTGCGTCGCGGTGAGGCGGCTCGAGCGGAGGGCGCTCGCCCGGCACGCTGCTCATCGCCGGCTCCGCTCGACGCGCCGCACGATCAGCTGCGCGCCAACATTGAAGATGAGCGAGAGCACCAGCAGAATGGCCGCGAGGTAGCCGAGCGACGCGATCTGGATGTTGCTGACGGCGCCCTGATACTGGCTGGCGATACGCGAGGCGAGCGTGTCGGCCGGGCCGAACAGCGAGCCGCGAATGCCCGCGGTGCCGCCGATCACCTGCGTCACGGCGATCGCCTCGCCCACCGCGCGGCCGAGGCCCAGGATCAGCGCGGCGACGACGCCCGGCCCGACGTACGGGAGCATGACGCCGCGGATCATCTCCCAGCGCGTTGCGCCCATCGCGAGCGCGCCTTCGACCTGCTCCCTGGGAACGCGCGAGAACAGCTCGCGACAGATGCTCGAGACGATCGGCGTGATCATGATCGTCAGCACCAGGATCGCTGGCAGCAGGCCGACCGGCGAGTAGCGACCCGAAAAGAGGGGAATCCAGCCGAGGAAGCTGTTGAGGAACGGCTCGAGCTGGTTCTGCACGAAGGGTCCCATGACGAGAATGCCCCAGAGCCCGATCACGACGGACGGGATGCCGGAGAGCACCTCGACGAGCGCGCCGATCGGTGTGCGCAGCCACTTCGGCGCGAGCTCGGTCAGGAAGAGGGCGATCGCGATCGAGATCGGGGCCGCGATCGCGAGGGCGATCAACGCGCTGACCGCGGTGCCGTAGATGAAGTCGAGCGCGCCGAAGCGATTCGTGACAGCGTTCCAGTCCTGGCTCGTGAGGAACCCGGTACCGAACTCGCCGATCGCCGGTGCCGCGAGCTGGAACACCTTCACGGCGATCGCGACGAGCACGCCCACGGCAACCAGCGAGGCTGCGAGCGTGACGTAGAGCAGGCCGCGCTCGCCGATGCGGTCGCCGAGCCGGCGCTGCGAGGAGTCCAGGACGATCGGCGCAGGGTTGACGGCCATGACGGCTATCCTCGCAACGCCGCGAGACCAGTCGGGTGTACCGGGTGTAGCAGTGTGGTGAGCAAGTGGTTACACGCCTCCACGGCGAATGTTACGGTCGAACGAGGCTGTCTATGCTCTGCCGGGAGATGACGACCCCGCAGGCGACCACCATGACCGACGCACCCGACACCAGCCGCTCCGACCTCAAGCCGATCCACGTCACCGAGCGGACGCGGCCGGATACGGCGGTGCGCGACGTCGTCTTCGACGTGCGTGGCCTCTCGCTCCACTACGGCGCGGCGCTCGCGATCAGCGAGATCACACTGCCGATCTACAAGAATCATGTGACGGCCTTCATCGGCCCCTCGGGCTGCGGCAAGAGCACCTTCATCCGCTGCCTCAACCGGATGAACGACCTCGTGCCGATCGCCCGTGTGACCGGCGAGGTGCTTTACCACGGCCAGAACCTCTACGCAGCGAACGTCGACCCGGTGCAGGTGCGGCGTCATATCGGCATGGTCTTTCAGAAGCCGAACCCGTTCCCCAAGTCGGTCTACGACAACATCGCGTGGGGACTGCGCATCCTCGGCAAGAAGGACGACCTCGACGGCCGCGTCGAGCAGGCGCTACGCAAGGCGGCCCTCTGGGACGAGGTGAAGGACCGTCTCAAGTCGAGTGGCCTCGCCCTCTCCGGCGGCCAGCAGCAGCGGCTCTGCATCGCCCGGGCGATCGCTATCGAGCCGGACGTCATCCTGATGGACGAGCCGGCATCCGCGCTCGACCCGATCTCGACGACGCGCATCGAGGACCTGATCCACGAGCTGAAGCGCGACTACACGATCGCGATCGTCACCCACAACATGCAGCAGGCCGCTCGCGTCGCCGACATGACTGCGTTCTTCAGCCTCGACGTCACCGACGGCAGGCGTACGGGCATCCTCATCGAATACGACGAGACCACGACGATCTTCACCCGCCCTGCGGACAAGCGAACAGAGGACTACGTCACCGGGCGTTTCGGATGAGAAGAACGTTTCAGGAAGATCTCGCACGGCTCGAGGCCGACCTCCAGGAGGAAGGCCAGTTCGTCCTGCGCGCGCTCCGCGGGGCGATGAGCGCACTGCGCGAGCGCGACGTCGAGCTCGCCGACGACGTGATCGCCTTCGACGACCAGATCGACGGGCTGTGCACGCGCATCGAGTCGGGCGTGCAGACGCTGCTCGCGCGGCAGACGCCGGTCGCCACCGACCTGCGCCTGGTGCTCGCGGTGCTCAAGATCAACCTCCACCTGGAGCGGATGGGCGACTACTGCGTGACGATCGCGAAGTATGTGAAGCTCACCCACGGCCTCGAGCCCGAGCGGCGGATGGCCGAGGGTCTCGAGGAGATGGGTGAGCGTGCCGAGCAGATGACCCGCGTCGCGCTCGACTCGTTCAGCTCGCGCGACATGTTCGCTGCCGAATCGCTGGGCGACCTCGACGAGCTGATCGACCGCGCCAACCGCCGCGCCCATGACGACGTGCTCGCCCTGGCGGGCGACCCTGCGTTGCGCGAGTGGGCGCTGCGCATGTTGTTCGTCTCCCGCTGCCTGGAGCGCATCGGCGACCATGCCGTCGACGTCGGCGAGCAGACGGTCTACCTCATCTCGGGCGAGTTCCGCGAGTTCACCGACGCGTCGCGCTGAGCGGCGTGCGCGAGCTGATCGTCGCCCGCCACGGCGAGAGCGCAGCGAGCGTCCTCGGAGTGATGAACGGCGACGCGGCGGCGGGCGTCGCGTTGACCGCCGCGGGGCGCGAGCAGGCGCGCCTGCTGGGCGAGGCGCTGCGCGCCACCCGGATCGACCTCTGCGTGGTGACCGGGCTCCCGCGCACGCAGGAGACGGCGAGGATCGTGCTGGCGACGCGGGTCGGCGGGGGCGCGACCGACGCCGGAGCCACACCCGTGCTCGTCCTCCCCTCCCTCGACGAGGTGCGCTTCGGCGCCTGGGAGGGCCGCTCGCTCGACGAGTACCGCACCTGGGCCCTCACCGCCGGCCCCGCCGAGCCCTGCCCCGGCGGTGGCGAGAGCCGGGCCGGGATCGCCGCGCGGCTCGCCGCCGGGTTTGCCTCGCTGGCCGGGCGCCCCGAGGCGACGGTGCTCTGCATCGGGCACTCGCTGCCGCTGCGCTACCTGCTGGACGCGGCAGCGGGACTCGTGCCCGCAGCGCGGGCGGAGCGGCTGCCGTACGCCGAGCCGCTCCGGTTGACGGCCGCCGCGGTCGCCAGCGGCGCCGCCCTGCTCGCCGCCTGGGCCGCAGCGCCTGCCTGGCGGAGTTGAACCTGGATCCACCAGCGCGCCGGCCCCTGATCCGCCCCTACGGCACGATCAGCGCGAGCAGCGCCTTCTGCGCGTGCAGCCGGTTCTCGGCCTGATCCCAGGCGGCCGAGCGCTTGCCGTACAGCACCTCGGCGGTGATCTCCTCGCCGTCGTGCGCGGGCAGGCAGTGCAGCACGATGCCGCGGGAGCTCATCAGCGAGACGAGCGAGGCGTCGATCGTCCAGCCGGCGAAGTCGCGCAGGCGCCGGGCGCGCTCGTCCTCCTGGCCCATGCTCGTCCAGACGTCGGTGTACAGGACGTCGGCGCCGCGGGCGGCGGCGCGCGGGTCATCGGCGAGCTCGACGGTGCCGCCGCTGGCTGCGACGATCCGCCGAGCGTGGGCGACCGCCTTCGCCGGCGGCTCGTAGCCGGCGGGCGTCGCCGCGCAGAACGAGGCGCCCACCTTCGCGCACGCGATCATCAGCGAGACACAGACGTTGTTGCCGTCACCCACGTAGACGACCCGCACGCCGGCCAGCTCGCCGAGCCGCTCGCGCACTGTCTGCAGGTCGGCGAGCGCCTGACAGGGGTGCGCGTCGTCGGTGAGGCCGTTGACGACCGGCACCGAGCAGTGCTGGGCATACTCGTCGACCTCGGCCTGCGCGAAGGTGCGGATGACGAGCGCGTCGAGATAGCGCGACAGGACGAGCGAGGTGTCGCGGATCGACTCGCCGCGCGCGTCGACGTGCATGCCGACCGTCGAGAGCTGCACCGGGTCGCCGCCGAGCTGCGAGATGCCGGCGGCGAATGAGACGCGGGTGCGCGTCGACGGCTTGCGGAAGATCATCCCGATGGTGCGGCCACGCAGGAGGTCGTGCGGCGCGTGGGCGGCACGCAGGCGCTTCAGCTCATCGGCCAGGTCGAGCGTGGCGAGCAGGTCGTCACGGCTCCAGTCGCCGACCCGCAGGAAGTCGGAGCCTTTGAGATGCGTCGGCAGATCGAGCAGAAGATGGGTCACGGGGCGACCGATGGTAGCGGGCTGTAGTGTCCCACCTGTGAGCGAACGGGGGGTTGCTCTCTTCTCGCGCGGCCGGGTGGCTCCTCCGTGGTTGGACCGGACGCTCACCCTCGCGTACCTGCTGATCTTCCTCAACGCGATGCAGTTCGCGACGATGTTCGCGCTGGCCCCGACGTTCAAGGACGCGCTGGCGCTGTCGAAGTTCGAGACCGGCCTGATCTTCGCCGTCTCGGGCCTGGCGACGATGCTGGCGGCGGTGCCGATCGGGCTGGCGGCTGACCGCATCGGCGCCCGCCCGGTCGCGCTCGCGGGCGCCGCCCTCTGCAGCGCAGCGCTCGTCCTCCAGGGGCTCGCGCCCGATCTCCTCACGCTGCTCGTCTCGCGCATCGGCATCGGCGCAGGCTTCGCAGCGGTGCTCTCCGCCGGACCGACCTGGATCGCCGACTCGGCGAGCGATGCGCGCAGGCCGTCGGCGGTCGCTGCCATCATCCCGATCGCCGGGCTCGGCACCCTGGTCGGGCCCGCGGTGGGGGGCGTGCTCGCGGATGCCTACGGCCGCGCTGTGCCGCTGCTGATCTTCTCCGCCCTGATCGCCGTCAACGTCGGAGTGCTCCTGCTCTGCCCTCGCGGTGGCAGCGCGCCACACGGGCATGACCCGTTCCTGCGCACGTTCGCCGCCGGCCGGCGCTCGCTGATCGTGATGACGGCTGTGCTGCTGATGCTGCTCGGCGGGACGACGGAGGCCGTGACGGGCGTCCTCGTGCCGTTGCAACTCGATCACAACGGCCTCTCCGCCAGCATGATCGGCGCGATCCTCGCCGCCGGCTCCGGCGTGTTCGTGGTGGTCGCCTACACCGTGACCCGCAACGCCGGCCGGGCCGTCCGGCCGGGCGTCGGCGTCGTCTCGTTGCTGCTGCTGGGCGGCGTGGTCATGCTGCTCGCGTCGAGTGGCGGCACCACCTCCACCACCGTCGGGATCATCCTGCGCACCGCGGTGCTCGGCGCGATCTTCACCGTGTGCTTCCCGCTCGCCGGGCTGGGCGCGGATGCGGCGGGGATCGGGCGCGGGGCCGTCTACGCACTGCTCCAGGTCGCAGGCGGGCTCTCGAGCGCGATCGGCCCGGTCGCCGCCGGCAAGATCGGCGAGAGCGTCGGCGACTGGGTGGCCTACTCGGGCGTTGCCGGACTCTGCGTGGCAGGCGCAGCCTGGATCTTCATGGCGAGCAGACGTGCCGACGAGCGTGGGATACTCGCACGATGACCAATGAGGAGCTGATCCACGAGTTCTTCCGCCGCTCCGACGCCGCCGACGTCGACGGCCTGCTCGAGCTGTTCACCGACGACTGCTCGTACTCGACAGTCCTGCTCGAGCGCGACCTCGGCGGGAAAGCCGAGCTGGGCGACTTCTTCCGCAGGAATCTCGGCGGGCTGCACAGCCACCGCGAGCGGGCGACAAACGTCATCGTGGAGGGCGACGTGGCCGGCAGCGAGGTGCGCTTCGAGGGCATCTCCAGCACCGGCCGCGAAGTCGCCCTGGACAGCCTCAACGTCTGGGACTTCGCCGACGGCCGCATCCGCCGCATCCGGGTCTACGCCGACACGGCACCGGTCGCGGCAGCGCTCGCATGACCTACGACCGCGACCACTACGAGGCGCTGATCCACCGCTACTTCCTGGCCGTCGACGACGAGCGCATCGAGGACGTGCTCGACTGCTTCACCGCCGACGGGCAGATCCAGTTCGCGTTCATGGACGCGCCGGCCCGCGGCCGCGCGGAGCTGCGCGCACTGTACACCGCGCACATCGCCCGCTTCAGCACGCACATCGACATCGCCAGTCGCGTCGTCGTCCAGGGCGACCGTGCGATCTCCGAGATCGTCTTCGACGCGGCGGCACCCGGGGGCAGCCCCGTCCACCTCGAGAACTGCAACGTCTACCGGTTCAAGGACGGCAAGTTCCACGTCGTGAAGGTGTATCTCGACACCGTCACGATGGCGCGTCAGCTCGCGGAAGCCTGAGCCCGGGGGCCTGGTGGCAGGCACGCTCGGCCTGCTGCTGTCGCTGTGGGTGCTGCGACGCCTGCGGGTGCCGCGCGGCGCTGCGTAGCGGCAGCGCCGGCCCGGCCCGTCGCCCCGGCCTGCCGTCCCCTACAGGTCGAGGGCCATGATCACGGCGGTACCGTGCTCACGGATCACACGGAAGCCGTTCTCCTCGAACAGGGCGACGGCGGGGGTGTCACGGACGGCGCTCATCGAGATCGCCGCGACGCCGTCGGCACGCGCCTGCTCGACAATCGCGGTGAGCAGCGCCTGGCCGATGCCCTCGCCGCGGCGGCTCGGCACGACGGCCACGGTCAGCTCGGGCGTGGCCTCGTCGATGAAGCCGTAGCCAGGCTCGGCCGCAGTGAACAGGCGGCACCACGCTGCGCCGACAGCCACATGCGTCGTCCCGTCGAATGCTACGAGCGCGGTATCGCCGGCCCTCCCCCAGCCCACGACGTAACGGGACAGCGGCGGCGGCTCCGCGTCGATCGTCACGCCGGAGCGGTCGAGCCCTGTGTGGCGCACCATGTCGCGCAGGAACGTGACGTCCTGCGACTCGCCCGGGCGGATCATGACGGCCGCCGCCATCAGAGCGCGAGGCCCGGCTCTTCGAGCAGCCGCTTGACCGTTGCCAGGAACTCGGCCGCCGTGGCACCGTCGAGGGCGCGATGGTCGCATGTCAACGTCAGCGACATCAGCGGCCGGATCACGACCTGGCCGTCGCGGGCCACCGGCCGCTCCTCGATCGCGCCGACGGCAAGGATCGCCGCCTGCGGCGGGTTGAGCACGGCGATGAACTGCTCGACGCCGAACATGCCGAGGTTCGAGATGCTGAACGTCCCGCCCTGCATGTCCTCGGCCGAGAGCTTGCCGGCGCGGGCGCGCTCGACGAGGGCGCCGCGGGCGGCGGCGATCTCGGCGACGGTGCGCCGCTCGGCGCTGGTGATGACCGGCACGACGAGGCCGTTCGGAATGGCGACGGCGATACCGACGTTCGCGGTCGGGTAGCGATGGATGGCGTCGCCGGCCCAGAGCGCGTTCACTGCGGGATGCTGCATCAGCGCGACTGCGACGAGCTTGGTGAGCACGTCGGAGACGGTCGGCTTGACGGCACCCTCCGGTGTCTGGGCGACGAGCGCCCGGCGGAGGGCGGTGGCGCGGCCCATGTCCACCGACATCGAGATCTGGAACGCTGGGGCCTCCCACGCTTCGGTGAGGCGACGCGCGATGGTGCGGCGAATCCCGCTGAGCTTCTCGACCTGCACGCCCTCGCCAGCGGCGACGAGCGGCGGGACGGCAGTGCCGGCTGCTGCGGCGGGGCCGGCCACCGGGGCCGCCTCGGCGTCGGCGCCGGCGGGGAGTGGCGCGCCGGTGGCGGTGCGCTCGACGTCCTCGGCGACGATGCGGCCGTCGGGGCCGGTGCCGACGACGCTCGCCAGCTCGACGCCGCGCTCGCGGGCGATCCGGCGGGCGAGCGGCGACGCCTTGAGCCTGGTGCCGTCGGCAGCGGCCACGGGCGCGAGGAGCGGCGCGGCGGCGCGCGCGGACGCGGCAGCCGACTCCGGTGCCGGGGCGGGGACGGGCTCGGGAGCAGCGGCAGGGGCGGCGCCAGGCGCGGGCGCGGCA